>NZ_REFU01000005.1 GCF_003688915.1 Rhodococcus sp. SBT000017 | reverse complement strand
AACGACGGTGAACCCGATAGCAACAGCACAGATCACGACCAGAGGGAGCCTGAGCAGCCCCGCGACGACAACCCCGGCACCTGACTACCAGGACCGGCCGCAAAGCCGCACAGCGCCACGCCCGGCCATACGAGATCGACCCCGGAGCGACGAGGCGGCACGGGTGGACCTCAGCAGCTACCTAGTATCGACCGAATGTTCCCTTTGCTGATCCCTGTGCTCACCGCTGCGATCGCAGCGATCGCGGTGCTGAGTGCGGCCGGTGTGGCTCGGAACGCCACGCGCTACGCCGCAAAGCTCAGTGCGCTGCAGAAGGCTCACGACGCCAACTACGCCGCGCTCGACTCATTCAGGCAAGCTTTCCTCGACGCCACCGATAGTGTGCAGCGCTACACCTTCCACGTGCCGTTTCAAGACCGACTCCGGACACGTGGGTCGAGCCGCGAGCAGTTCGATCAGATTGCACCCTGGTACGAGCCCGCAGTGCTCTCCGTTCAGAAGCTCCGCGCCCTGAGGCACACAGTGCTGCTGTCGGACATGACCAGCGCCCTCTATATGGACGCAAACGACGTTTTTCAGAACGTCCTATCAGCGGAACGCCAAACAACTGCGAGCGATCCGTCGCTCGCCGGGGCGGCCGATGAGCCGGACCCGCTCACCCGCTGCATCGAAGCGCTCGGAGCCGATCAACGCGCCCTGCTCGAGGCATATCCCATCGACGTTCCCCGCCGGCGGAAGAACGCCCGCAACCAGGTCTCCCACACAGAACCCTGACCGCGATGAACTGGCAACGCATCTCGGCGCGGTGATGGTTCACCCGGGGCCCGATACTCGCAAGGTTGCGCCTAAGCATGGGCGTATCAACGCATGTATTCGGTCCAACGCGAAAGCACTGATGTCGGGGACATCGTCACCAGCCCGGTACTTGGATATCGGATAGCCCCCACCAGGACTTTTCGTCGTGCTGTGTCCGCGTTTACGTGAACGCCCTGCGCCGTAGCCACATAGTGTGTGGCGCATGCAATCAGAAGAAGCAGCAAAGCTACAGAAGGATTGGATTGCGAAGGGTAATCCGCCCTGCGCACACCCCGAAACGTCCAAGGAGTACTTCCTTGGATCGGCCACTGGCGATCGGGTCTGCAAGACGTGCGGCGCAGACATACCGCGAACACCCCCGACAAGCACACCCTCAACGATTGTCATTGACCCGGAGAACATCCGTAAGGGCGACTCGTTCGAGGTCACCGGATTCCCCGCGTCAGGTGGCGGTCCCGTGACATCCAGGCACACCGCGCTTCGCATTGAAGACGTTCACGCCGACACTGTGACAGTAGTTGTGCACGAGTCGGTCGACAGACAGACCCGAAGAGTAATTCACCTAGATCGCCGTAAACCGATCCTGGTCGAACGTGCATCGCCCAGTTAAGTGAGCGGCACTGCACCTGACCGGGCCTTAGGTGTACCCCGCGTTACGCATCCGCTTCAGGCTCGACATGCGCCGACAGGATCATCATCAATGCTCCTGTCGTTATGCCCGCAGGTATTATGACCAACGCAGCGAAGTACCCGTGAAACCCGCCGATCAACGTTCCCCACAATGCAGCCCATAGGCCGAACATCGCGGCACCGATCAGGGCCTTGTAAGCGCCCCTGGATCTTTTGTTTCCGTACAACCGGTTCTTCTCCACCCACGCCTGGTCGAGAACACCCGTGACGAGAAGGAAAGGGATCGCACCAGCGAACGCTGCGCACGATGACGAATCCATGTAGATCATCCTCGGACGATAGTGCCGCGCGGAGCTGACCGTCGGTCAGTCGCTGAATTTTGACCAGCGGAGAAGTCGCACCGTCCCAGGTCTGAGGGGGTCTTTACGACTTCCACTACTTCGCGTCCCGACACCATTCACATCGGCGTCGTGCGGGGCGGACAGCAGTCGCCTAACCTGGCGCTTTCATGGTGATCTGTCTTCGTCCCGTGTCAAAACTGAAGAAGGGTGCTCCGACCTGCGATAATTCGACTTGTCTAAGGTTGAATATTCACGTGATCGAGGAGCACCCTTCAGGTGAGCAAGTCTACGTCGTCGTACCCGACCTTGTCCGTCGATGCCACCGGAACCGGAATCGTGTCGCACGCCGGCGCGGTGACACTGCTCCGAACAGCTGAGGTCACAGGCCTGAGCTCCGAACTGTCCGCGGCATTGATGCCGTGGCGGAAACCGTTGGCGCAGTTCGATCCCGGCAAGATCATCACCGACCTCGCAGTGTCGTTAGCGCTCGGTGGCGACTGCCTCGCCGACATCGCGACCCTGCGCGAGCACACCGGCGTGTTCGGGGAAGTGCCGTCCGATGCGACCGTCTCCAGACTGATCGCCACGTTGGCCGCCGATGCACCCGCAGTGCTGACCGCGATCGACACCGCCCGCGCGACAGCACGCGCATCGGCATGGAAACATGCCGGCAAGCATGCACCCGATCACGACATCACCGCGGACAATCCGATCGTCATCGACCTCGATGCGACCCTCGTCACCGCACACTCCGACAAAGAGCTCGCAGCACCGACATACAAGCGAGGGTACGGCTTTCACCCACTACTCGCCTTCGTCGACCACGGACAGTCCGGCACCGGCGAGCCCGTCGCCGCGCTGCTGCGCGCCGGCAACGCCGGCTCGAACACCGCCGCCGACCACATCGACGTCACCCGCGCCGCGCTCGCGCAACTAACGTTCACCAACGGCAGCCGGCCCGGCAAGAAAGTGCTGGTCCGCACCGATGGAGCCGGAGCCAGCCACGCGTACCTGTCCTGGCTGCACAAGCAACGGGTTTCCTACTCGATCGGGTTCGGACTCACCGACGCCATGGTCACGGCGCTGAGCGAGGTCCCCGATGACGCCTGGTCGGTCGCAGTCGACGCCGAAGAACAGGTCCGCGACGGGGCATGGGTCATCGACGCCACCGGCGTCCTCGACCTGTCGACCTGGCCACCGGGGATGCGTGTGGTGATCAGGAAGGAACGCCCGCACCCCGGTGCGCAACTGCGCTTCACCGACACCGACGGACTGCGGCTCACTGCATTCGCCACGAACACCGTACGAGGCAAAGTTCAAGACCTCGAACTACGGCACCGCCGCCGTGCCCGCTGCGAGGACCGGATCCGTATCGCGAAAGATACTGGGCTGAGCAATCTTCCGCTGCACGGGTTCGACCAGAACCGAATCTGGCTTGCCATCGTCGCTCTCGCCCTCGAACTCACCGCGTGGACTCAGATGCTCGGTTTCACCGACCACGACGCCCGCAGGTGGGAACCGAAACGGCTACGTCTGCGAATCTTCTCGATCGCCGGCCGCATCGCCAACCACGCCCGTCGCACCCACCTGCGACTATCCAAAGATGCGACTTGGTCCGACCTGATCATCACCGCACTGACCCGGTTGGCGGCGCTACCCGCGCCCGCCTGACCCCAACCCACCGACCGATCGACCCGAAAGACCCGTCTCGGACAGTGGAACCGAGCGCCCAGCCGAACGATATCGGCAGAGTCACCACGCCCGAAGTCACCATCGAGCTCGAAAACCGCAATCTCGAACCGCTCAGGCCGACACATCGGCCTCATGCAAGATCGAGGCTAAGGCCTCAACCGAGGCACACTGAGCACCATGGTCGACACACACCCAGAAGTCCAACGCACCGCGGCCGACGACACCACGATTGTTCTCGAACTGCGCGAGGCCTTCGCAACAGTTTGCGGCCACCCTCGATCCAGATCGGCCCTTGCCGGCGATCCAGCCGTCATCGGCTGGCTCAGCCTGAACTGAACGACTCAAACACCCTCAGAGACAACCGGATAGACGTCGAACTCGGAATCGCTGGTCACCGACAAATCGAACGCGTCCGAGCCGTCGACCGGTGCAACGAGAATCGTCCGCCCCGCATCCAAGGCCGTGATGATCCGCCCCCACTTCTCAGACTCGTAGCGGACCAGGCCGAGGCGATAGTTTCCGAGGTCACAGCCACCGGCGGTGACGACACGAGCCGGGTCGACAAGCGTGTTCGTAGCCATGATGACATGGTACTCGAACACGTAAAGCCCTAGCGCGCAACATCATCGAGCATCACAGACCTGCCAAACAGTAGCGCAGTGCAGGTCGCGTGTGCGATGACTCGATGGTCGTCCATGCTGCCCGTCCGATAGATGATCTGCGCACGGATCGACTACATCCGTCAGTCAAGGCATGCATGCACAAATACGCGCACATTTGCATGCATCACTGCATGCAAATCGGAGACCCCCACGGCGCTGCCAGGACTACTCGGCGGTGAGCTACCAGGAGAGCCGGAAGCTCCTCAGATCATTCGATTCGATGGTGTCGCCGTCCCAAACGAATCGATCGTCGGGAAGTTCGGCGTGTTCGGTCAGTTTCTCGAGGTGAAGCGACTGGCCGTGGTCGCGGCTGCTCAGGCTCGCGATGAGGCCGGTTCCATCGTCGATGACCATCGACGTAGTGAGCCCAGTGGACGACGTCAGCTCGATCGACCATGCCGGGTGGCCAGCGTGGTCGATCACCGTCGGGCCCTTACTGACGTGCTGAGCTGGTCCGCGCCGCGTCAGGAGTGATCGCGGGCCGAAGAGATCTCGCGGAGTGAACAGCGCGCCGAGGCGGATCAGACTGGTGGTGCGCTGGTGGACCATCTGTCCATCGATGCGGGCAACGGGCACCGTGCCGGTGGTGCTCGACGATGCGTAGACGATCTCGCCGTTGCGTTCGACCCACCAGCGGTCACCGCGGCCGTGGCGGAACTCGAAGTGATCGTCGACGAAGCCTGTGTCGGTGTCACCGACGACGTGCAGCGAGCCTGACAGGTCGAGGTCGGTCGCCGCAGTATTGCGCGCTGTGAGTTGTTGCCACGTCGGTGCATTCACCGTCTCGAATTTACACCTGGCCTTGCTCACTTCGACCTCCCTCAGCAGGGGGGGCGCGACCTCCACCCGGCCGTACGCTTCCATCCAGTTCAGGTGTCGGACCCGGACGCAGCGAGGTACGCACCCCGGTGGAATTGGGGTGCGTACCTCGCTGTGTTCCGTTGACCTACCCCCCGAGTGCGAAGGCTTGCACGAGCGAGGGATTCGTCGGGCCGTTGCCCTCGTCCTCGTAGACGTTGATCGTCACCTCGTGGTCGTCGAGGGAGTGATCCGGTGGAAGCGGGTACCAGAACTGAGTCATCGAGCGCCGGGAGTCCGACGACGTCGCTCCCCCGATCCGTACCGGTTCGCCATCACCGACCGTGATCGTGGCGTCGACCTTGTAGCGAACGCCTCGATCGGCCAGTTCCGCGACGACCATGAATACGAGTCCGGACGGTGTTATCGAGACCGGTGTTATCCACGCGGTCACTCCGGCCAGCGAGCTGGGCAGGCTGGCCGCGGTCACCGTTCCCAGGGTCGGGTGGCTCACTTGATCGTGAATCCGCCGATTTCGGTGACGCCGTCTCGGTCGTAGACGGGCAATGTGGTCCCGGCCTCGGCCGAATTGATGCCGACCGTGTCCACGTAGCCGAATGCACCCGAGTCTGCGAACACGGCAACGTTATCGGGGTCTGCCACGCCTTCTTCTTGGCTCGCCAAGCCGTAAGACTCGCCGTTGACGGTGAATGCGGCATCGGTGTCTTCTTGCTGCTCACTCTCGGTGATCGCTGCTGTTCGTGCAGCCGGTGCCGCTGGAGCGGTGAAGTTGATCGGGTTCGACGGGAAGGTCACGTACTCGTTGAACACCGATCCGTCGAATGCCTTGACGAAACCGTGGCTGTTGTACGAGCCGGTACCGCAGTTGGTGTTCGTCTGCGCTTCGACCGAGGACGCGCGAGCAGGGTTGTAGACGTAGTTGACTACTTCGCACATCACGCCGCTCTTGAACAGTCGCGATCGCACGCCCATGAAGAACGGTTCCACCGTGTTGCCGAACGAGGTCCACATGCGGGTCTTGGCGTGCAGGCCCCCGTCGTTGTTGTTGATCGACGAGTTGTGCAGGTAGATGACACCGTTGTTGGCCGGCGTCGGGCCGGTCCATCCGATCTGCTCCTCAGCCGACGCGGTAGCGGGAAAGGCAGCCAGGGAAACCCCTACCGCCAGCGCACAGACAGCGCCTTTGACGCCGAGCTTCTTCGTGTTCTTCATCTCTCACTCCAGGTGTTGTGGTTGTGGTGGGTTGTCGAAGCTGTGGCCTGCAGGGACGACTACAGATCGTCGTCGTACAGGCAGTTGACGGTGAATTCGTCGGACAGGGCGAAATCTTCGTGCGGCCCGGCAGTCAAAGTTCCCGCTATCCGATAATCGGTGTCCTCGAATCCATCGCACAGCCGCCAGTGCTCGTACAACCCAATATTGGGGTCACCGAATTGATACGCTCCGCTTTCCGCCCAACCGACGGGGTGGAATTGATCGAATCCCCAATCAATTACTTCTTTCTGCTGAAGTACCAATTCCAGATGATGGGGCGTCCAGCCCGTTCCCTGGCAATGCGATTCCGCTCCCCATTCCATGATTCCATTTACCTGTTGGGGGTCGAGGAAGTTCCCGTAGCACGACCCGGACACGCCCCACCGCAGAGTTGGGTCGCCGGATTCGTTTGTGCCCCACTCCAACACAAGCTTGCCATCTGGCGGCTCGACAGGCTGAGCAGCTGCCACCCCTGAGCTTGTGAAGAGAAGGCCGACGACCAATGTCATCAGCGTTGGTATTCCGAGCTTTGTTCGACTTCTGCGCATAACTATCCCCTGGTTCTAAGGACCTGCCCCGACGAGCTTGAGTTGCCAAATGCCCGACCATTTGGCGCGCTGTAACAAGACCGGACGTTACCGTCTCCGTGACCAACCCGCTAGCCTGGCGCTTTCATGGTGATCTGTCTTCGTCCCGTGTCAAAACTGAAGAAGGGTGCTCCGACCTGCGATAATTCGACTTGTCTAAGGTTGAATATTCACGTGATCGAGGAGCACCCTTCAGGTGAGCAAGTCTACGTCGTCGTACCCGACCTTGTCCGTCGATGCCACCGGAACCGGAATCGTGTCGCACGCCGGCGCGGTGACACTGCTCCGAACAGCTGAGGTCACAGGCCTGAGCTCCGAACTGTCCGCGGCATTGATGCCGTGGCGGAAACCGTTGGCGCAGTTCGATCCCGGCAAGATCATCACCGACCTCGCAGTGTCGTTAGCGCTCGGTGGCGACTGCCTCGCCGACATCGCGACCCTGCGCGAGCACACCGGCGTGTTCGGGGAAGTGCCGTCCGATGCGACCGTCTCCAGACTGATCGCCACGTTGGCCGCCGATGCACCCGCAGTGCTGACCGCGATCGACACCGCCCGCGCGACAGCACGCGCATCGGCATGGAAACATGCCGGCAAGCATGCACCCGATCACGACATCACCGCGGACAATCCGATCGTCATCGACCTCGATGCGACCCTCGTCACCGCACACTCCGACAAAGAGCTCGCAGCACCGACATACAAGCGAGGGTACGGCTTTCACCCACTACTCGCCTTCGTCGACCACGGACAGTCCGGCACCGGCGAGCCCGTCGCCGCGCTGCTGCGCGCCGGCAACGCCGGCTCGAACACCGCCGCCGACCACATCGACGTCACCCGCGCCGCGCTCGCGCAACTAACGTTCACCAACGGCAGCCGGCCCGGCAAGAAAGTGCTGGTCCGCACCGATGGAGCCGGAGCCAGCCACGCGTACCTGTCCTGGCTGCACAAGCAACGGGTTTCCTACTCGATCGGGTTCGGACTCACCGACGCCATGGTCACGGCGCTGAGCGAGGTCCCCGATGACGCCTGGTCGGTCGCAGTCGACGCCGAAGAACAGGTCCGCGACGGGGCATGGGTCATCGACGCCACCGGCGTCCTCGACCTGTCGACCTGGCCACCGGGGATGCGTGTGGTGATCAGGAAGGAACGCCCGCACCCCGGTGCGCAACTGCGCTTCACCGACACCGACGGACTGCGGCTCACTGCATTCGCCACGAACACCGTACGAGGCAAAGTTCAAGACCTCGAACTACGGCACCGCCGCCGTGCCCGCTGCGAGGACCGGATCCGTATCGCGAAAGATACTGGGCTGAGCAATCTTCCGCTGCACGGGTTCGACCAGAACCGAATCTGGCTTGCCATCGTCGCTCTCGCCCTCGAACTCACCGCGTGGACTCAGATGCTCGGTTTCACCGACCACGACGCCCGCAGGTGGGAACCGAAACGGCTACGTCTGCGAATCTTCTCGATCGCCGGCCGCATCGCCAACCACGCCCGTCGCACCCACCTGCGACTATCCAAAGATGCGACTTGGTCCGACCTGATCATCACCGCACTGACCCGGTTGGCGGCGCTACCCGCGCCCGCCTGACCCCAACCCACCGACCGATCGACCCGAAAGACCCGTCTCGGACAGTGGAACCGAGCGCCCAGCCGAACGATATCGGCAGAGTCACCACGCCCGAAGTCACCATCGAGCTCGAAAACCGCAATCTCGAACCGCTCAGGCCGACACATCGGCCTCATGCAAGATCGAGGCTAGACTTACTAAGGGTTTTATTTAATCCATCATTACCTTCAAAGGGGCCGATCCACGAAATAAACCGTGCGGTATTCAGGTTCAAAGCCAACACTCGGACGCACCGACCCCGGTGTCTCGGCGGAAACCCGCCGATTCGAACCTCATCCGCCCCAATGCCATTCAGCGCCCTCGAATACGCGCCAGGTGCAACGATCCACGCACGGTCGGGCACCGCCGATGCCTTCCCTAGGACACAGGCTGAGCGGCCTCGGCGGGACACCACTGCCGATCCAACTTCAGGAACCCTCTGCCGTTTCCGATCGGTATCTGGAAGCTGAGGCAGCAAATCCACTGTCCCCGTCCAGTTTTCGCCCACGCGTGAAGAAGCCCAGGGGCCTTGACGTCCATCGCGAGACCTTCGGACCGGACTTTGAGCGGCACCCCGTCACGGAAGGATCCTCCGGACGAGCCAGCCACGGTGAGCGCGACGCTGACCAAGACTCTCTGAGGGGGATCGACAACGAGGCGTGTGGGCGGATCGAAAGTGACGGGCCAGTTCTCGTACATATCGGGGCTCACTGCGCGACCGCCAGACCATGTGGCCGGCGCAGGACTGCCGCGTCGACGCCGGCCGAGGTCCACCGCGGACCCTGCTCGCCGAATCCGGGTGCGGTGAGGGTGTAGCGGCCGGTGCGCTCGGCGATACCGCGCCCGTGGACGGTGGTCTCGAGGGTGATCGACCGGATACGGCCCCTACCGTGCTCGATTCCGCCGTACGCGATCGGCCGAGACGATATGGTCAAGTCGAGCCCCGGCATGTGCCCGTTCGTGATCGCGAGAATTCCAGCGTGCGTTCGGTTTCGGGCCAGCAGGGCACGCGCACGGGTCGGCGGCACGTCGCGTCCGTGCACGGTTGTCACGACCAGATCGAGGCCCTCGATACAGATGCTCGCAGCATCGAGAGGGTCTGCTTGGCCGGGATCGATCAGGTGAATTTTCGACAGGTCGCCGCCCTGCTCGTGGACTGCGAGTAGTCCGAACTTCGGCTGCCCGATCAACGCGACGTGGTGGCCGGCCGCACTGGCGGTAGCGACGAGACCGACGAGGATCGATCCGGCACCGGAGATCGAGACGGCCGTTCCGCGGGCCAGCGCACCGCTTGGAAGCAGTTCTGACAGTGGCAGGGGTGTCGGGATGGTGCGCAGGGTCCGTGAGCGCACGGGGCCACTGAGGGTTCGTTCGTCGACGAGCGGGGCCGCTGGCTCAGATGGGGCGAACAGGGATGCGTCGACGGGCTCAGTGGGGGCGTGGTCACGGCGTCCGGGAATTGCGGCCATGCTGCGCCGCAGCGCGGCGAGCTGTTCGGCCTTGCCGAGGCCGGTGAGGTCCCCGATCGTGTCGACGGTGGCCATGAGGATCGACCTTTCGCCGCACGGGTGGGACTACCGAAGAATAGTCGAACATGCGTTCGACGTCGAATACGCTGGTCAGATTCGGTCAGCGCGGTAGGTGGTTCCCGTCGAGGTCGTCTGCGGTGAAGGTGCGAGCTCCGCAGCGAGAGGGACGTGTCATTTGTGCAGCTCAGAGTCGTTTCTACGAGCCCTGATCTAACGGACCGGAGCAGCTCGACTCCATCTCCCCCGCTGAGGGCGTTGTCTGGTATCGACGAGACGGAAGGGCCAGCTATTCGCCGGCCACGAGATCGCCCACCTTCACCGGCTCGGGCAGGGTCCAGGTGCCGATGACGTCAGTGGGCTCTGCCACGGTCCCTGGCTCCCATGCTCGCAGCTCTACGGCGACGATGACGACGTCGTCGTCCGACAACAACTGGGAATCGAAGCTGCCACCGAAGGGGAGTACACCAGCTGCCGATCCTTTGATGGGTTCCTTGCCTATCGAGGTGCCGATGGTGGACGCCGCTTCCGGTATGCCCCTGATGATCTGGCCGCTCAGAGTGCGCAATGCCCACGCTTGTGACGGTGCCGTAAGGGCTCCCGATTCAACTGTCATCTCGAAAGGGACGGTGAGGTAACGAGAGTACGGATCCTGGGATACCTTTCGCGCGACTGGACTGCCGAGGGTGATCGTTGCCGCGAAGTCGGCACTGTCCACTCGCTGCGTGACACCTCCCGCGATGGCGGTCGTGACGCCGGGCTGCTCTGCTGGTGATGCCGAGGATGTCGATACCGAGTTCGTCGAAGAACTGGCCGCTGTCGAGGTCTCAGGGGTGATAGAGGAGGTAGCGGCCACCCCAGTGGTGTCAGCAGCAGAATCGTCACCACACCCCACGAGCGCTACCGTCGCCGCCGCGATCACCGATACGATTTTTATCGTTGTGGACCTGTTCCCGACCATGTCCCCACCATCTTTCGTCTTTGTGCGATCAGCTCGCGCGGTCTTCATGTTCATTGCATTATGACTCTGTCCTGCAACGCTTCCGAAAGCTACCTGACGCGGCCTGCACCGTCCGTAGATGCAACGGACTCATTGCCGTTTCAACGAATCGGTTCAGTGCCAGGTGACGTCGATGCTGTCGATGGCGTCGAAGTGGAATCCGAATTCGTCACTGTAGTCGTCGAATCCCTTGTTCTCGGGGTAGTCGAGGGTGGCGTGCCTCTCGAGGATGGCCACGACGCGGGCCTGGTCGTCGGTGGCGAGGGCTTCGGCCATCGCGCGTGATTCTTCCTCGGAGAACGGTACATCCGAATTGCCGAAATCGAGTGTGCGGGTGCGGTAGTCATAGCCTTGCTCGTCGCCATTGCGCACGTGCACGCGGCCGGTGACCGAGATGGTGGCGATTTTGGTGGTGCCGTCGGGTTTGAGAATCCCAGCTGTGTGCATGACGTTTTTCGCTTTGGCCGAGGACAGTTTGGATTTGGCGTCGTTGCGCAGTTCGTTGGTCTGGCCGGACTGGTATTTGCGGACCGCCGAGGGGCTGCGGCCGATCTGTGCGGCAACGGTATTGATGCCACCGAGACGGTTGATTGCGCCGCGGCGTTGGGCGCGCTCGGCGACGTCTGCGTGCGGGATGCGTCCTTGTTGCGCCCAGCGGCGCAGGGTGCGGTTCGAGGGCGGGGTTCGGCCCGCATCGATGGCAGCTTGCCGCAGGCCTTCGTTGCCGATCTGGGTCCGCAGATCCGCAACGGACACTTTCGAGGTCAGCCCTTTGAGCCCTTTGCTGGTTTCCTGCGAGTGAGCGACGCCGGCCGCGGCCGCGGCCGCGATCTTCACCTTCATTCCGTCGATGCCTGTCGTGCTCTTCTGCGGGGTCGACGTCGACCGTGGTTTGGGAAGATGCAGCGCCATCTACTCCCCCTCCTCGTCGAGCTCGTCGATGGACGCCCCGTCCACGTCGACTCCGTTGGCGGTAGTCGGGTGGTTGGCGTATGCCGCGGCGATCGCAAGTCTGACCTCGTGGGTGGTCTCGGCCGACGCGAACGCAAGGATCATCTCGTCGGTGAGTTGCACCTGCTTTTCCAGGGTCATCTTTCCTAGCTGAGGGCCGTCGTCGGCGACGTTCTGCCCCTCCCCGACCAGATACACCCAGGAGTCGGTCATGGTGCGGATAGGCCAGCGTCCGGTCTCGGTGGCGATACGCATCGCGATCCGCCTTCCACGCCATCGACTGTGGGCCATGATGGCTGCCCGCCACAGTGGTTGGTGGTGGTGCTGCATGCGGGTGGCGGTCCACATGTCGGGGTTGACCATCCGTCCGACGTAGCCCTTGTAGCAGGCACCGAGGAATCGTTTCATGGGAGCGTCACCGGTCTCGACCGCGGTGGTGCGGGCTGCTCGGAGGACTTTCGCCCATTTGTCGAGGGCGCGGCCCTGCTCGGGGTAGACCCAGGCCTGATCGATGTCGAGATCGTCGATGTCCAGGCCCATGCCGCCGTCGACGACCGGGGAGCACAGTCCGTCGAGGCTGACGGTGGTGATCCAGGTCTGAACGGGCCGATCGTGCAGCATTTCCGGGTGCGGTAGCGGCAGTTTGGCGGGTAGAGAGTACTGGTCTGCCGCGGGCAAGGTCACTCGCCAGAGTCCGAACGCGATCGGGGTGTTCCTCGCCGCGGCTACCGCGTCGTCGCCGGTCAGGTGGCGCGGGGTGCCGTAGCCGAGAGAGAGCATTCCTGCCGATGCCAGGTAGGCGGCGCGCTGGTCGATCGTCACCAGCGATTCGACGTCGTCGAGGTCGTCGGAATCGAGCAGTCGTGACCACCCGGCTGCGGGCTCGAGGTCGCCGCGGGGCAGGTCGGTGATCGGCGGGAGTGTGCCGGCGGTGGTGACGGCGATTCCTTTGCCGGTGCGCAGGCGCTCGCGGCGGATCTTGTCGACGATGGCAGCGGCAGTTCGGGCCGGAGTCGGGCCGGGCAGGGTGTCGAGTTGGCGGACGGACCATGCCAGGCGTCGCCCGAGTTCCCTTGCGGCAGCCTGATCGTCGTCGGGCAGGTAGGTACCGGCGGTCGGGCTGCCGAGGATTCCCATGTCTCCGACCCGGTTTCCCCAGCCGAAGTCTTTGTTCCAGTACGTCCAGACGTAGGGCTCGAGGAGGACATCCACCATCTGTGTCGCGTTGCCGACTCGGCGGGTGAGATGGGTGACGAAGCCGGGGTCCCCGCGCAGTTCCCAGCCTGCGGCTATCAGCGGCGGCAAGGTCGCGGCGATCGCGTTCGTGAGGTCTTCTGCGGCACGCACGCGCAGCTGCTCGAGGTCGTCGACGTCATCCTCGTTGCCGGGGTCGATGGTCCATCCGACCTGTGCGCAGGAGTCGAGGCCGACAAACCAGATCTGCGCGGTCAATCCATGTGGCGTGAGTGCCGCCCAGGCGATCAATTTCACGAGGTTGTCAACCGATTCCACCGGACCGGTCAGCCGCTCGCCGGAGGGGCTGTAGGTGCCGGCTGCGGTGACGATGATGGCGTGGCCGTCAGCATCGGTGGCGACAGGGAGCTGTTCCCACGGCCGCTCCTGCGTCTCGTCGACGTCGTCGCGTGCCTCGGCGGTCGACAAATCACCGGCGATCTCGTCGTCGCGTACTGCCGCGGCACTATCGGTGTTAGCTGCGGCAGTCGGTGCCGACGACGCGTCGATACTGTTCTCTCCCAGCGACTCCTGTCCCGTCGGTTCCTGCGAGTCGAGCGCTTCGCCGGTGCCGTGCGTCGGTTCTGTGCCGAGGGGAAACAGCTCGAACTGGCCTTCGATCTCGTCGGTCACTGTGTCACCAACTCGCGTACCGGCAGCTGCTCCTGCACCGCGAGAGGGTTGTCCTCGTCAATGATGAAACCGGCCGTCGCCATCGTTTCCTTCGCCCGTGTCCATCGACGCAACGCCGTACTTGCTGCGCGTACGTCTGTGCGCGCTGCAATCTCAGCCCAGGTCAGGTTCGGTTCGGTCAGCCGCAACCGCGCGGTTGCGCGGACACCGTCGTCGTCGAACTGATCGGAGTGTTCGACGAACTGCAAGGCGCTCGGAAGCCCACTGGCATCGTTGCGCGGCTCGATGTCGCCGCCGGCATCGACATTGCTCAGCGGCGCAATGTCGTTGGTTGCGCGCGCTCGGTCGTTGGTTGCGCGCGCTCGGTCGTCGGGAACGGTCAGAGGCGACGCAACACTGGATGCGGCCGGGACGGTGAGCCCGTCGATACCGCCGGCTGACGCAGCGTCATCGAGCTGCGGGTGTGCAACAGGCTCCGAAGCGGGGAACAGTCCTGCGGCGGGCTCGATCGGCGCGATGTCGACATCCGGGGCGTCATGGTCAGGATATGGCTGCTGGCCTGCGTCGTTGCGGGTCGCGTTCTGATACTGGGTGTGCGCTGCTCCGATTGCCTTGATCAGGATCCCCACGCCGTGGGTCAGGGCGAGGACCAGGAACGGCGGAATGACCGCAATGAGCGATGCGCCGACAGGCGAGAGTGGGGTGAAACCCAGATCCGTGCCGGAGGCAACGTTGCGTTGCGCTGCAGAGGCCGCGTGATAGGCGTGATAGGCGTTGCCGTACACGCTGATGCAGATCACCACCATTGCCAGCGCAATGTAGAACCGCTTGTCCCGGGCCGCAATATCGAGCTTGTTCAGGACGACGACGGCAACGGTCGAGAGGAAGATTGCGCCGTCGATCATGGCGGGAAAGATCCATGCCAGATCCTCGGGCAGCAGGCCTTGGCGCGCAAGATCGCGCAACACCGAGAAACTGAGAACGAATGCGCCGGTGGTGATGCCTGTTGCAACGATGAGCGCAACAGCGAGCACTGTCAGCAATGCGACGAACTGAAGGCGTGCGGCCTTGCGGCTAAAGTCGGTCATGATCGGGGTTTCCTTCCACGGGGCCCGGTCGGTGGAGCCCTGCCGGGTCGAGTCCGGTGGGGCTTCGCTCATCTGGGGTGGCAAATCTGGGGCTCGAACGTCAGCCCTCGATGTTTCCGTTGGCGTCGGGTTCGGGCACGCCGGCCTTGTTGAAGAATTCGGTCAACGCTACGTTCACGACATCGGTCACTGCGAAGCCGTTCTTCGAGGTGAAGTACTCCAGCCGCTTCGATGTGCTGGCCAACACGCGTGTGTTGAGGATTTCCTTGGCGGGCCCCTTCCGTGGTTCGAGCCCAAGCGTTGTAGCGGCCATCGAGTTCGGTTGCGCGGACGGGGACGACTGTTCGACGTCGGCTGCAACAGGGCGTTGCGGAGCCTGCGGCGATGCAACTCGTTGTTGCGCAACGGGCTCCGGTGGTGCCGGGTTCGACGGTTCCTGTTGCGCAGCAGCGGGTGCGGGCTCTGGGACCACTCTGGCGGCTTCCTCGCGGCGTTGCGCTCGGGTGCCTCGCGTTGCTGTCGTTCCGATCCCGGGAGTACTAGGCATTGACCTTCATCCTTTCGACAATCTGCTGAGCTGTTCTCTTGTAATCGGATGCAGCGGTGCTACTCGGGGCATGGACCGAGATGGGCACCTGCTTCGCCTTCGCTTCACCGACGCGGATGGTCTGCGAGATCTCCCCCAGGTACTCGTCCGGCCAGTCCCGCTTGATGTTGTTCTTCACGTCCTTCGCCAGCTGAGTGCGGCTGTCGAAGTTCGTGACGAGGACAAAGTTCAGTTTGACGTCGGGATTGAGGCCTTCTCGGACATCGAGAACGGTGTTCTCCAAGCCGACCAACGCCGCCAATTCATCGGGCCCGGGTGCAACGGTTGCCAAAACACTGTCCGCGGCCGCGATCGCAGCGGTGGTCAGTTCCCCGAGGGATGGCGGGCAGTCGACGACGACGATGTCGTACAGCCCTTCCAATCCGTCGATCTCGCGGGAAAGTCGAGCTTGCCCACCTGCACCCAACCCCGTGCGCTCGAGTTTGCGTAGGGCCAGCGCAGCGGGTGCAACGTCCGGACCGTAGGCACTGGCCTTGATCACCTCGGCCAAAGGGACCCGCTCTGAGCGATCCTCGTGCAGGACTTCGTACATGGTGGCGTCATCATCCCCAAGGGTGATTCCGAGGCCCTCTGTTGCGTTGGACTGCTGGTCGAGGTCGATCAACAGGACTTTGAGGCCGAGATTACTGAGTTCGACCGACAGATTGATGGCGGTGGTCGTCTTGCCGACCCCGCCCTTCTGTAGTGCAATCGCAAGAACGCGCGTTCGCGTGCGTGTTGTCATGCGCGTCAGCTTACGTGCTCCCCTTCATGTTGGCAAGCAAGTTTGCGTGCTTCTTCGCATGCATTGTTGCTTGCAAGCATGCGTGCATGTTCTCTTTTTGGCTCGCGTGTTGACCAATTGGCTCGCATGTTTGCTTACTACTTTGCTTGTTCACGTGAAGGCCAACTTGCTGGTGAGCATGCATCTCAGCATGCAGCGCGCGGCCTGACAGCTCGAGCCGATTGTTCGCGCCTGCTTGCAAGCAACAATGCATGTAACACTGCGCGCACGCGTGCATGAACTGTTGCTTGCGGGCTTGCTTGCAAACGTGCGCGTAGTGCCCATGTGTGGAGTAGTGCCCATGTGTGGATACGCCATCCCCGACGGCTGCTGCGATCGTCTCGCGGCGGCACGGGATTGCACATAACGCAGTAACGCGGGATTGGCCGGTGCCGTCTGGCAACACGCCACCGCTCAGGAGGCTATCGAACGACCGTAATTGCGGTCTGATCAGGCTAAACGACACGTCCCCTCCTTGTCCGTTCGTCGATCCTCGAACGTCTGGCTACCTCTCGCATCGCCGCGAACTCTGCTCGCATTCGCCGGCGGTGTTCTACCGACGCCGGTGTGGCTTCTGGCGTTTGCGCTGTGGCGTGGTGCACGGCCGTGCGGCGGCTCGAAATCATCCGGTATGCCGCCGTCACGGCGGTTTCACCGGGGTAACGGCGATCGCGTGTGGCGATCTCGGTGGGGGAGGGCCGGGACCAGTCGATCAACGACAGGCGGTAAGCCACCAGTCGGAGGGGAGAGGTCATCTCGGCGACGCTGGGCCAGGTCCAGCCCCTGCTGATGCCGTCGTGGGTCAGGGTGGATGCGATGTCGATTCCGCTCCAGCGCTCGGTATCGATTCCGGCGTCGACGAGAAGATCGCAGACCGCTCCGGCATGCAACCGTGCTCCCGAGCTGGTCGGTCGGTGGTCACCGACGACGTTGGCGAGTGCGGGGATACGCCGAATCAGCTCTGCAGCAGCTCGTTGCAAGTTCAGACTGCGTGTGCCGGTCTTGGATTTTTGCTTCTCGCCCGCGCGCGCACGCGCTTGGTGATCTTTCCTAACGGAAAGACCAGAAGAAAAAGAACCACCAGAAGATTGGGGTGCGCAGCTGGTGACCGACGCTCCCTCCTCGGCCATTGTTGCCAAGGCCGCGGTCGACTCCGCCGGGTACGCGCGTGGCGTGTGAGTCTGCGGGTGTGGCGGTGGCGGGATGCACACCGTCGACGTCGACGGACGTACGGAGGCCTTACGCATACGAATGCCCTGATGATTGCGCCGGCGGGTACGAGTGGGGCGAGTCCGCTTCCGGACGGGCTGTGAGGGCAACAAGGTCAGTGCCCAGCGCGGTGTGGACAGTCCCCACACACTGGCTGCGCCGCGTTGCAGACGGGGCGGGGTCGTCCCATGTACCGATCGATAGATCTGCTCGGCCGCGGCGCGTTCGCTCCGATTGAGCTTCTTTCCGCGTACGTGTTCGACTCCAAGTTCGAGCGTCTTGAGCACACGTCGGCATCGTTTGAGTTGGTCGATCGACAGCCCTGACCGATCGATGAGGGTCTTGAGGGCGACCGCTACTCGCCGACCGGTCGACGATTCTGCGAATTCGGCGTGTGCCGCGCAGCCGCGGAGAAAAGTGGCTGCAGCGATGCGATGGCGGCGAAGCGCCGCTTTACCGCGCTCGCACTCGGTTGCCGCCTGGCATACGGACAGCCAGCAGGTACGGCTACGCCAAGTCGGCACGCGCGCTGCGGCACCGTCCGGCAGCGGCAGCGTGTACACACGTCCGCCAGGCAGCTGTGCGTCGACCAGCTCGGTGACACCGTCGTAGACGGCGGAATCCGCGCCTGCTTCTTCGGCGCTGACAGCGGCGAGCGCGGCTGCAACAGCTGCTTCCCACTCGCCGGGAGCAAGGGAAGGTGCCGACCTCGTGTCAGGTGGTTCGGCATCGGTGAATCTTTCGTCGGTGTCAGTCGAGGACGACACGCCGATAAAATTTTCACCTATTGAGTCGTTTTCAGGGTATGCGCTACCCTGAGACGTACCAGGCATTGGTAAGTCCCTTTCGGGGGAGAGCACGAACCGGTGGTCGAAGCGCTAACTTCGTCTTCCAGCCCAAGACAACTGAAAATGTCGAAAACCCCGGCCAGGGTTTTCTTCGATTCCGACACCCCCTCCAGTCACGGTGGGGGTTTTGTCGTTCTTGGGGGTGGTTCGCGCTGTGCAGTTATGTGATTGCTGGGGTCGCTCTCGTTCAGGTCACATTGGGCACTGGCGCGGGCCGTCCTCTCTGGTGGGTAGACATATGCACTCGACATCCAAGCTCGAGAACCCCCACTGCTGGGGGAGGCGCACCGTGAGCAGCGGGAACTGCCTCCAAACGCCGATCAGCGCAGCTGGTGGTGGGTGTGTCGACGCCGCCGAACACAGCGATGAACCCACCGACAAGGCCCGCGGCACCCAGCAGCGCTACCGCCCACATCCCGCTCATCCGACCTGGCCTGCTGCCGTCGACGGACCCTGCGGAGTCGATCCGCAGACGGTGCGTGCGGCCTCGACGTCGCCGGTGGTGACCGCGAGCTCGTAGGTATCGGCGACGGTCAGATAGCGGGTGGCGTAGTCGCATCCGAACGCGGCGTTCGGAGGTAGCCAGGTATCGAGCCCAGAATCGGACTTGGCGTTGTTCGCGGGCCCGTCGACGGCGAGCAGGTTCAATGCCGTGTCGTTGGCGAATGCGGTTCTGCGATCGATCGGCCAACTTGCAGCACCGGCGTTCCACGCTCTCGACAACGGAAAGACGTGATCGATCTGCACCGCGGCCGAGGTATCCCGGCCCGACGTGAAGTCGATGACCGCTCCGGTGTACGGGTCCGCGAGCGTTCCGGAGACGACTTTGCAGTCCCGAGTACCGGGTTTGAACGTCACGTCGGTCAGCTGTGCGCCCAGGACGTCGTTGCGGGTGTCGCAGCCGTTGTGCGAGGACGGGGCTGCGCTGTCGTCGGTCCAGGCCGGACCGAACACGCAAGCTTCGCGCCTACCGGTCTTCTTCTCCGTGCCGCAGCCGCGGTCGTACCCGTCGACATCGGGCAGCGCATCGACCACGCGCAACCCGGCGATCACGTCTTCGATCGAAGTGTCTCCCGGTGACCTGTCCGAGACCGCATCTGCCCGAGGGGCCTCGCGTGGAGCTGGTGTGGACGAGGCAGCGACTGGGCCGATCGCTGTTGTCGATGAATGCGAGGTTGTCCACGGCGACCATTGCTGCACTACGACCGCCGCAGTTGCTACAGCAACGAGGCCGAGCACGCTGCGGCGACCGAGGCTGGGTGCGCTCATGATGCGGCCCTCTCGTGGATCGCGTGCGTGCCGGCCGGGACGGTGCTGCGAACGTCGACGAGGGAAAAGTCCGCGGGGTAATCGGTGAGGGTGTGGGCGAGGAGCGCGATGAGCAGTGCCCGGCCCTGAGCAGGGGAGTGGGCGTGCAGGAGCGCGTCGAACGCGGTTACGCAGGCTTCCATGCCGACGGCCGGTCGGCCGCGGAGCCACTCGAGGGCATCGGTGGTGATCTCGATGATGGTGTCGAGTGCCTCGAACACGCCTCGGTCGCAGGCAGCGCCGCTACTGTCCCTGCTTACAGGGGTGGGGTCGTGATCGCCGATTGCCGACATGACCGCTGCATCGACGGCCTGCCATTGTTGCTGCAGCTGTGCGTATCGGTTGTCGGAGTCTGTGTGGGTTGACCGGGTGGGTAGGGCCGACATCGTTCGGCACAGTTCGGCGACCTCGAGGCACAGCTCGCGATGGCCGGTTGCGATGGTGGACATGCCCCAGCGGGGTGAGTCGAGGATCTGGGCGTACCACTGCCAGCGCGCGGCCGGGTTGTCCGGAACGAGGCTGTCGACCCATCCGGAGGCGAGTGCCTCGACCCATTCACGTGCGGGCAGACGGCCCCACAACAGGTCGCTGGTGCGCTCGTCGACGTGGTCGATGTCGGAGTGCAGCACCGCAGCAACGGTGGGGTCCGAGAGCGCTGTTGTCGGCAGCAGGGGGCCACAGGTCGCGAGTAGCGCCGCGGCTGCTGGGGTTCCTGTCGGTGGGATCAATTGGTTCGGAGTGGCCAGCGGGCGAGCCCGCAGCTCTCTGTCGCCGTGGTCGCCGGCAATTTCGACGATCGTCCATCGGCGCTGGTGTCGATCGAGCACGACCGGATACGGACCGACTGCTGCGATCAGGGCGGTGATGTCGTCGACGGTGCCCAACCATGCAGCGGCGTCGGCCGGCGTCGGTGTTGGGGTCAGGGTCGGGGTGCTCTGGTGTTCGGTCACAGCTCACGCTCCTGGGCGTCCGATACGGCTGATGGGGTCGGCTGGGTGCCGATAGTGCGATGGGTGTGGGCGGTGCGTTTGTCGGCGGTAATACGTCGACGGTCGACGCGTCCGCGGCCGAGGGCTACGGGTTGGTGCCCGAGGTGAAAGAGGTCGGTTTCGTCCTCGGTGCGGTGCGGGCAGGTGAAGATGGTCAACCCTTTGCCGCGGTGGTGTTTGCGGACCGCCTTGGCGTCGGATCGCGTGTGGTAACCCCGGTGACCGCAATTGGGGCACCAGATCCAGCGAGAGGCCGGTTTGTGTGCGCGGGGGCTTTGGGTGCTCATGCGGACACCCGCTCGATCTGCAAGTTCAGCCAGTCCGAAAGCCAATCGATGGCGTTGCGGCCCGCGTTGTCGACGACCATCGATCCGTAGGACTGATGGGCACCCGAGGCGAAGAACGTCGCAGCGGTCAGGCCGTCACTGACCAGGGTGGCCAGATCATCGGCCCCGGGCGAAGCAGCCATCTGCGTCAGCGAGCCGGTCAGACCCGCCAGGTCCAGCTTCTCCGCGCTGTCGGTGATCGAGGTGACCGCCGGGTTCGACTGCTGCCCCAACAGCTGAGGGGAGGTCTTGGAAACCTTGCCGGTCAGCATCCCCACCGCGACCGAGGCGAGATCGAGGCCGAGGGGGACCAGTCCGGTCATCGCCGCGGCTGCGCCGGCAAGGTCCGGGACACCGCCAGGCGGGGGGAGCAGCTTCTCCACTGCCTTCCATGCGACCTCTTGAATTCCCCCGACGATGTTGGCCAGCTTGATCACATCGACCTTGGACAAGATGTTGACCACCATCGCCGCGATCTGGGTGTACCCGGACGGATCCGGAATGACGGACAGGACCTGGGAAACCCAGGACAGATCGACACCGGACGCCATCTTCACCAACGGTGCGAACTGGTTGTTCAGGTCGCCGGCGATCTGGTGTGCGCCGCGGGCATCGAGCGCCGCGACCCGTGCCGGGAGCTTGGAGAGTCCGTCGAGGATCGCGGGAACGTTCAACGAGGTCACCCCCGTCGCGACGTTGAGGGCCTGATCGAGCACCACAGACGGTTTGAGAGTCGAGAGCACCGGAAGTGCCGACGAGAGTGCATCGGTGTTGGTTCCGGTCAACGGCGCGATCTGACCGGTCAACTTCACAGCTGCGTCCAAGAGCCCGTCCGCCTGTGTGGCAGCGCTGCCACCCGCAGCACTCGTCGACGCCAGTTTCGATGCAGACGAGGCGATAGACGTCGCGGTCGCGGCGGCACCGGACAGATCACTGCGGGCGGCACCGTCGAGAACCGTCGCGGCATTGCGCTGAGCGCTGCCGGCCGGAGCGGCGGCGAGAGTGCTGGTGGCCGCAGAGTTCGCAGCCCCACTCGAGATCAGTTCCGCCAACGGAGAGACGGTGTTGGCCACCGAGGTCGCAGCCTGAGCGACCGAGGCGGGATCGACCGTGCCCGTGGACAACTGATCGCGCAGGGAATTGACCTGGGTGCCCAGGGCAGGCAAATCGGCCTTGGAGAAATCGGAGGTCAGCGCCGCAGCCAACCGTCCGGCATCCGGGCCGGCCGAGCTGGGCACAGACGTCCCGGCCGTGCCCGTTGCGCCCTCGGCTGATGTACCGGTGGTGGTCTTGGACAGGACGCTGCCCAGAGTCCCCAACACGGGGTTGGTGCCCTTCTTGATCGAGCAGTACATGTCGGCGGGGTCGCAGATCGAGGCCACCCGACCGGACAACGCGCCCATTCCGGCAGGGCGAGGGTCGGCGATTCCGTTTCCGGAGGCGCGGGGGCCGACGGTGGCCTCACCGGTGGTGCCGGAACCCGGATCGGCGAGCAGGCCTACAGCGAGCACCTTTTCGGCAGGGACAGGGCCACCGCCGTTACCGATCTGTGAGGCGAGATCTCCGACGATGTCCGCGCCCTGGGAGTACCCGGTCAAGGTGTAGTAGGTGTTCGGGCAGGACGCCGCGATTCCCTTGAGAACGTCTGTGGCACGGCCGGTTCCATCGGTCTTCGAGTCACCGTAGGTGTGACCGTTGTCGAACGCCCGGGCCATGTAGGGGAGCGTGTAGACCTGAGCATTCGAGTTGCGGCCGGAGATGGCATTCGCGATCGGGGCCAGCATCCCGACCGGCACCGCCGGGTCGGCATTCTCGCTGGTCTCCCACGTTCCGGGGACGAACAGATTGAACGTCCCCCCGCACGAGCTCGACGGAGCAGGCGCAGCTGATGCCTGCCCTGCAGACGTCACCGACCCGACCGCCACCGCGACTGTGAGCGCGATGGACCACAGCACGTAATGCGCTGCACCCAAACGCTTTACGGACCGAACTTGAGGAAGAAGGGATGCTGATCCGATCACAGTGCTCTCCTGGCTACGAGGGGCTCGACGTGCAGAGTGCGAACCGGTGCCGACCCCGGCACCGTGTAGACGCGGCCATCGGCGAGCGTCAGCTCGAGATAGCCGGTCTGCGGGGAATCGGGCAATCCCATGAGCGACTGCACGCGGGCCGCGCACCGAGGGGCGTACGCGGCCATCTCCGCCGAAGTGGCACGCAGATTCAACGGCGTCTCGATCCAGGTCCCCGGCTGCAGATCGACTACCCGCATGTCCTGACCGGGCAACCACGCCGCCCGGTCTCGTTCACGACGCCGGGAGAGCCGAGCGATCACGGAGTCGAAGGCGATGGCAGACGCGACGAAAACGACCAGTGCCCATCCGGCCCCGATCTTCGTGGACCATGTCAACGCTGCGAGCGCGGCGACGACGAGCGCGAACACCGTTTGCGCTCGTACCGCCCCGAACGCGGTCTCCACCTGTAGCGGTGCACGCCGCAGCGGAACAGCATCGGCTGTGGTGGGAGCTGGAATGCCGAACTCGGCTGTTACCGGTGTTGTGGGTAGCGCGGTGGCCCCCAACGCACACCGGACCTGTTCTTCGGTCAGGGGAGCACCGGACCCACACCGTGCGCAGACCAACATGGGTGCACCGGATGCATCGACTTCGAGTTTCGACAGCGGCCCGTGCGCTGCGTGTCGGCAATACGCGGTCGGCATATCCGGGTTGAGCTGCATAGCGACCACCGCTGCGGCAATCTCTGACTGCAGACTCTCGTTCATCGCTCAGCCTGTGCGCTGCGGGCCGAGCCGTCGACCGAATCAGAACCGCGTGCGAGAACGGCGCGAGCGAACTCACCCAATTCACGTATCTGCTCGATCGTGACCGTCTCCGGGAACCGGACAGCTTCGTTGGCCAGGGTTACCAGGTGCTCGCGGCTGATCGTCTCGCTGTGGCCGGTCATGAGGCGATGCCAGTTGCCACGACAGGTGAACGTCGACCCCATGCCCGGTTGTGTCGCTTCCAGGTCCGCACAGTGGAGGCGTCGACGGCGTTTCCGTGCTCGTCGTAGATGGTCCCGGCCCACACCATCGACGCAGCAGCGCCGGCCTGGGCGTCACGCTGGCACGCCTTGAAAATCGGGCACCCCACGCACTGCTCCGCAGCCGCGATTAACTCAGACGGGCGGGCTATGTCGACATCCCACGACCCGGGGTCTTCGGCGCAGGGGGGTGATACTGCAGATGTCTCTGCAGCCAAGATGCGGGTACTCAGAAACGGGCGCGCCGATCGCGCGCCGACTAACGTGTTCATTGCAGTTGTCCTTTGCTTAGGTGCTGCATTTGAAGCCAATGGGGCTGCAACCCCGGCTTCGACGGTCTGACTGCCCCTGTTCAGTGGGGGCAGTCAGCTGTTAAAAGCCCCCTTTGTTGTAGGCGTCGGTCTTTTCCGGACCATCTCGGGTAACCGATATGCTCTACCGATCCGACCATCCGATGTGCCAACTGTAAAGGACGGCGTGCATCGTGTCCAGCAATGCCAACCATCGCCATCGCAAGAGATCCGGCACCGTGTCCAGGCGCGTGATGCGCGGGTTCGACCCTGCCCGCCTCAAAAAGGCCAGGGAAGACAAGAAGTTGACGAGGTCGGATCTGGGTCGTTTGGCTGGTGTCACCGAAGCCGCGATCGGCCGATGGGAAAATGAGAAACGAACCCCGCAGGTCGACGTTCTGGCACGGGTTCTCGAACATCTGGACTGCGGAATCGAAGACGTGGTCGATATCGAACCTAATGATCGCTACCCAGGGGATTGGCGCATTATCCGTGGTCTGACGCAGCCCCTCCTTGGGCGTGCAGTAGGGCTCAGCACTGCTGCTATCGGTCGGATCGAACGAGGCGAGGGCGGGCTTAGCGAAGCCGTAGCCGGTCGTGTTGCGGCGGAATTGCAAATTACGCCGGCCGAGCTTCGTGATTCTTTCGAGCGTGCGCGCACTCGCCCGCCGGGTACGCCTGCCTGAACTACTTCGGCGCAGCGTCTCGAAACTGGTCGCGGTCACCACATACCTGCCGGAAGATCTTCGATCGCGACAGCACGGATGAGGCATTGGTTGGGTTGTCCGGTCTCGCGATCGTGCCCGACTGCGATCAGTTCAATTTCTGTGGAAACTTCCTCCAGCTCAAGATCGCCGAACCTGATCGCGCCGTGCAGTAGCTTCACGCGCCCGGCAGTACCGCTCAGCAGCTCGTCCAAGGCCGTAGTCAGCTGGTGGTGCAGCTGCAGGTCAAAAAATGGCACAGAGTGCACCCATCTCGACAGCGAGCCCGGCGGTGCTCTGAACCATTCGCACACATAGCCAGTACGCATCACGATTTCGCCGACACCCCCGATCTTCTTTGCGAGTTGTACAGCAGCACGGGTCATTTCGCGGTCGTCGGTCCTCACGGTGCCGGGGGTATCGCTGATGTCGTGGACCAGCCCGAACACCACCGGGGTGGCATTCCCGTCTTCGGTGATAGCGCGAACGGTCATGTAGGTCAGGCGTCGTCTGTCGGAGCCGGCGATGTCCACTTCGACTGTGGATGAGAATGGGTCACCCGGCTCAAAGTTTCCGGCAAACAGCTTTTCCATGTAGGTGGAGTATTTTTCGCGCTCGTCGAAGCTCAGCTTCGGCCACAGTTGCGGAAGCGTGCGGGTGTCTTGATGGTCGGGCATGCCCATGATGCCCACTTCGAGATCGCGGCTTTGCTGCGTTCGCTGTGTTGTGCAATCGAATTCGAAGGTGCCGACGTGGCGTTTCGGTGGAGGAGTGTTTCCGCGCAGGCCGCGCCACAATTGCACTCCTGCCACCTTCCCGCTGTCTGTCTTGATCGGGTAAACGTAGGTGTCGAATGCGCGGTCGATTGTGTTTGCGTCGACGTCATCTGCTGGTGTGTGCGGAGCGCCGGTCTCGGTAACTCTCGTGATGATGTCCAGGATGGCTTTGGCCTGGGCCTTGTCGCGCAGCTCGCGAGTGAAGGTGGCGAACTGACGCTTATGGCTACCGCGCGCTACCAGGGTGGGACGGAGGTTGTAGGGCAGGCCCATTGTTTCGATTACCCACCACTCGTTGCCGGTGAACTCGTCGTCAGCGGGTGAA
Source organism: Rhodococcus sp. SBT000017 (assembly GCF_003688915.1). Lineage (NCBI taxonomy): Bacteria > Bacillati > Actinomycetota > Actinomycetes > Mycobacteriales > Nocardiaceae > Rhodococcus > Rhodococcus sp. SBT000017. Next base: position 57,257 of record NZ_REFU01000005.1, on the reverse strand, counting down.
GTGCAGTTGTGGCTATCGGTCGTCATCGGTCCTTCCATCGGTCGTATCGGAGTGCAGGGCACCCTCCCCTCGCGATTGCTGGGTCATAGCGGCGCGCGTGTATATGGATTGGGGAGCCTCTGCAACCAAGACCGAGTGGACAGGTAATGGGATCGCCATGCCGTGAAGCAAGTGCAGGAACACAAAGTTAGACCGCTGACCGCTGTGTATCAACCCAGCGTTACATGTACAAGTACCCCTGCGAGTAGTCCTACTGGCAGGGGCACCTCACAGTCTTACGTGTGGCGGTCGACTATGGTATTGGGGTGAGTCACAACCGGGGTAGTGACAGGAAGACAGCCGCGCCCTCGCTGGCGGCATTCGTACGATTCGCACGCGAGCGACATACCGGGGAATTTCCGGATGGGGCTACCCGACAGCAAATCGCCGACTCCGCTCACATCAGCATTGCCTATCTCGCGAAGCTCGAATCCGGCACAGCGGAAAGCCCAACGGCCACCGTTCTGCGGTCGCTGGCGACATCGATGGAGCTGAGTCCAGACGAGACGCAGCACTTGTTTGATTTAGCGGGCCGATCGTCCGAGAACGTGCGGGTACCGACGAAATCACCGTTGACCGTTGCCGAGTACCGGGCCATGGTCGATCCCGATGTTCAAATGACGTATCAGGCGGTCAACCCCCATCTGGTCGCGCTTCTCGACGAGCGATGGAATGTGCTCGTCTGCAACGACTCCTACCGCAAGGCGTATCCGGGATTGATGGACAGCACCAACGTGTTGTCATGGTTCTTCACCGACCCACGTTCACGCCAGGTGATGGTCGACTGGGAGAAGGAAGCCACTCTGACCGTTGGCTGGTTCCGCGGCCTGTCAGCGCGTTACCAGGACTCACAGTGGAGTCATAGTGTGCTTGACGAACTTTCGGGCGTCGAGGAGTTCCAGCAGATGTGGAGTCGCAACCACGTCATATTTGGTCGAGATGACCCCTGGATGAGCCTTCGCAACGACGACGGCACCACCTACACCGTGTGGGTAAACATCTATGGCACGTCTATGCAGGGGCATCAACTCCAGTTGTTCACCGGAGTTCGTCGCGAGCCGTGAGTGTTTCGATGAAATCACGGATGGCTTCGTTCACGGGGGTGGGGTGGGTCCAGTTGACGGCATGACCGGCACCTGCAATTTCGACAACGGAAGAGCCTAGGGCAGTAGCCATTTGGTGAACGGCCGCAGATGATATCGACATGTCATTCGCGCCCCGGATAACCAATGTGGGAGTAGAGATCTCGGCAATACGATCGGTCACCGACTCGCGGTCGACGATGCACTTCGCCGCCTGCGCGATGAGTGTGCGGTCCTGGGAGAGCCAGCGGTCGATCCAGACACGCTGATCGCGGTCAGCGTCGCCACCAATCAGGCTGGGAGCCAGAGACGTAGCAATAGGTTCGAGCGGCATCGTGTTGTCGAGCCAGGCTGCGAACAGCTCGCTGTACTGCTCGACTTGGCCGGGCGTGGGTCGACCCGCTTCGGTGCCGATCAATACCAGGCCGCTCACCCGCTCGGGCGCGGCGAGCGCGAGCCGTAGCGCAGTGAATCCGCCCTGCGACATTCCCCCGATCACAGCCCGCTCGATGCCTAGTTTGTCGAGGACTGCAATCGCGTCGTGAGCGGATTGCCAATACGTGAAGGGCTTGCCCTGGTCAGTCGTGTCACCGTGTCCACGGGCATCCCAGCAGATGATCCGGGCGACTCGTGACAGCTCGTCGATTTGGCGGTCGAACATGCGTCTGTCCATGAACATTCCGTGCGCGAGCAGCAACACCGGCAGCGATGAGGAACCGGTGTCGTCGTAGCGAATTCGGGCACCGTCCGACGTGACGTGAGGCATGACCGGCACATTACAGAGTGTTGGAGCAGCGGCTGGTTTGAGGACGCAATCCGAACTTTGTGCTGCTCGCCCTTATCCAATTTGGCGAAGGGCTGCTTCGGCGTACGGAAGTGCTTCGCTGTACCTAGTTCGGACCGCACTTTCGTCGGCAAATCTGTTTGGCTCGCCACGTTGGGTGACCCGGTCTTGGTAGTAGGTGTATGTTTTGTCACCCAAACTTGCCGGTCGTACGTCGGTGGTCTGAACTTCGACGGCGTAGTCGACCGGGTCGTCCGGGGTGAGGTTCAGATCGTGACCTCGCTGGTAGAAGTAGTTGATAGCGCCTGTGATGTAGGCGGGATCGTAGCGTGGGGCGCGGTAGCGGTCCTCGCCACGAAAAATGACCGCAGGGCTCCTCCATCCGAACAGATCTTCCGAAGTCCCGTCGAGAGCTGCCCACCACGTGACCTCGCCGTACGAAGCAGTGAGGGCTGCGAGGATGGCTGTATCGCTCTCGTTGCGCTCGCGGCCGATGTCGATAATTCGGGTGACGGTGTCTTTCTTCCAGTCGTTGACGTCGTACTCGAAGGGATCGAGTTCGGGCGTGGCTTGGATGCTGCTGGTGGCGGTATCGGGGGCGGCAGGTGCGGTGTCTCCACCGCATGCTGTCAACGCCGACGCCGTGATCGCCACAGCTACGAACAAGCCGAGCGTCGCTGAGGACCGGTGCTGAATCTGCATGTGCCGTCCTGTCTTGTCGTAGTCGAGTGGTCAGTAGCGTAGTTCGTCGATAAGCCAGCCCGTGTCGGTGTGGACGAGGGCCAACCAGATGGTGGTGTCGGGGTCGACGCGGGTGGTCGTGGTCGCGGTGGTGGCGGTCTGGGTGATGGTGGCGACGCGGTGGGCGGTGTCGGTGGTGTCGGCTGGGCATCCGGAGCATCCGATGGTGGTGTCGGCGATGATGCGAGCGTGTTCGGTGGCCCAGTTCTGCCACTGCAGGCTGGGGGGCACGTCCGTCCCGGTGTTGGTGGTGATCAGGTCGGTGAGGCGGGGCGTGAAGTACTCGGCCGCGCGCCGGAATGCGTCGTTCGGGCTCGTGTCGAGACCCGGAGTCCAGGTGTGGGCGATTGTCATCGCCTGTGCTGCAACAGCATCGGGTGTTCCCGACTCCATCGGATCGGGTGCAGTGTTGGTCGCAGAGCTTTCTGTCGGTTCCGGGGCGGTCGACGACGGCGGTGTGCGTGCGGGTGTGGCGGTGGTGTCGTCCATGGAGTTGTGCCGCCAGAGCGCGGCCGCGAAGACGACTAGCACGATGAGGCCGGAGACGGCCGCGAGCTTTCGGTAGGTCATAGGACTCGGCGCGCTTTCATGTCGGAGCGGACGGGGGATTGTTTGACGACGTCACCTGTTTGGGGGGCTTCGATCATCTGCCCTCCGCCGAGGGCGAGGGCGACGTGCCCTGGCCCGGTGGATTGGAAATTGCCGAAGAGTAGATCTCCGGGGCCTGCCTGGTCGACGGGGATCTCGGTGCCGACGGTCCATTGCTGTTCGGAGGTGCGCGGCAACGTGACCCGTCCGCCGGTGCCCGAGTAGATGGCGTAGCTGGTCAGGCCTGAGCAGTCGAATCCGCCGCTGCTGGGGCCGTTGATGTTTCCTCCGCCCCAGACGTAGGGCAGCCCGAGGTGTTGACGGGCTGCGGTGATGACCTGCGGGCCGGCTGGGGATGCAGGGGAGGCGATGAACGCTCCGCCTGCGTCGGGGTCGGTGAATTCTGCTTCGTAGGCAAGGACTTTGGCTACGTAGGGTTTCGTCTCGTTCTCGTAGTCGGGGTGTCCGGATGGCATGCCGCCGGAGCTTTTGACGGCACCGGATCCGGCGTTGTACGCGGCAATGTAGAGGGACTTGGGGTCGCCTTTGACTGATCCGTCTGCGATCCAGGCGTCGATCTGAGCGGCGTTGTCGCACATGTAATGCCCCTGTGCCATCACCGCGTCGCCGATGTCGGAACGGGAGATGACGCCGTTGCCGTCCTCGTCTTTGCCGTAGCTGGCCCAGGTTTCGTCGATGAACTGGGTGTAGCCCTTCGCGCCGGCACCACTGGTCTGGACCCGAAATCCACTCTCGGCTTTGGTGTCCGCAGCCAACAGTGCGGGGCTGATCTGGGGGCACAACGATCCGGCTTTGCGGAACCATTCCTCGAATTCCTTTGGTACGGAGCCTGCTTTGAGCTGGCCCGCGCCAGGGGTGCCGAAACCGTTCTTGGTGCAGCCTGCCGATGCCGACGCCAGGCGCACGGCCGCTGTCGAGCTGGCGGCGTCGGGACCGGCCGGTTGAGAGCCTGAGGGGACGGGTGCGCCGTCGGGTGCCGGAGCACCGGACAGTGGCCCCATCGGGTCGATCGCTGCGCCGGCGGTGAGTTTGCCGCCGGGCCAGTACTCGAAGTGCAGGTGTGCACCGGTGGATCCTCCGGCATTACCGATCTCGGCGATGTGTTGGCCGGCGGTGACCTTATCGCCGGGTTTGACGTGAATGCCATTCGGCCACATGTGTCCATAGACCGTGGAGACGGCGCTGCCGTTGACGAGGGAGTCGATGACAATCCAATTTTCGAAACCCACTCCGGGGCCTTCCCCGGACGATCCCGCGAGGATGACAGTGCCGTCGAGGGCGGAGTAGATCGGAGTTCCTTCCGGTCCGGCGAAGTCGACTCCGCGGTGCATGGTCCCCCATCGTGGCCCGAATCCGGAGGTAACCGCGGTTGTTCCGGGTGCAGTGGGTAGCCGGATCGGAGCGGATTCGGTGAGATCGGTTGCGGCAGAGGGAGTGCCGTTGCCGGTGGATCCGCGACCGGGACTGTCGGCGGAGGTACTACGGGTGGTGGGTTTGCACGGGTGGGGTAGGTCGATCACAGCGCCGGTAGTGCATGCAGACAACACTCCTGCGGTCACCGACAGAGCCAGAGCGACTGCTGCGCAACGTGTCCGGGAACCGATCTTGGGGTTGGTCATTGGCGGGCTCCGGGGAGGGGCGTGTCGAGATCCGGAATCGGGATAGGTCCGGGGACCGGGGCCGGGGCCGGCGCGGGGGCGAGCGTCGGTGCGGGTTGCGTCGACGGAATAGAGGGAAGGGCCGCGGCCTGCGCAGGCGTGGTGCTGGGCGGTACCGGCACGGATGTCGTCGAGGGTCGGCTCGGTGACGGGAGCGTTGTAGTGGGACGAGGTGTAGTGGTCGACGGCGCGGGTAGCGCGGTGAGGTCGATGGTCGGCAGCGGTGACTTCAGTTGCCAGCGGCCACCGGTTTCGGTGAGGGTGGCGGTCAGGGTGCCGGAGCTGGTGTCGATCTCTACTCGTGTGCCGGCTTCACCTGCGGTGCGGGTGGTGCGGGTGGGTCCGAGAATGGTCACCGGCGCGGTCGGGCGTGCGCCGGCAATGCGGTCGGTGATGTTGCCGGGGTCGGTGACTGTCGACAGGCGCACCGTCCACTGAGTCGGAGTAGCAGTGGTGTCGAGGAATACGTGCGCATAGAACATCGCGGCGCGAGCCGGGGTGTCGGTGACCGACGTCGACGAGAGCCCGAGCACCTCGGACTCGGTGACCTCGACTACAGCCGTAGGTGTGGGGGTGGTCGATGCGGCTGCGTCGGCTGCCACCGTCTCGGTAGCGGAGCTGACAGTGCCGCCTGTGACGGTGGTGATCACACCACGGACGACGAACAGGGCCACCACGATGATGAGCAGTCCGAGTGCCAGACGAGCCGGGCTGCGGAGGACCCAGCTTCGTATGCCGGTGGTGATCGGATTGGCGGTGTGTCTCATCGCGATCTCACCGTGGGGACGGCCGATCGTCGCCAGGACTGCGTCGACCCAACTGCTCGCGGTCGAGGTTCGCACGGCCGAGTTGATCCCGTTCGAGTACTGCGGTGCCGCCGCTCGGCCGAGTGCTCGCAGAAGCTGGTTGGGCTCGCGTGACGCTCACCCACGGTCTTCCGGTGCCCGAACTGCTCGTTTGCGCGTCAGATGAGCTGTCGGGGCGGTAGACGGTGACCGGTGCAATGGCTGCACCTGCTCCGCCGTCCCATCGATCACGGGGCGGCTGCGGAACATACAGTTCCGCACCGTCGCCGGTAGAGGCCAGGTAGTAGCCATCGGTGAACGCCTGACCGTCCGAACCGGCGGTCGTGTCGGCGCGTAGGCCATGGATCGCGCTGTGGTCGAAACGGCTGGACACCGAGGACAGATCGATACCGGGCAACTGGGTGCCGGCGACATCGTCGATCGGAGCCTTACTCAGATCTGCAGCGATTGAATTGCTCCGATCCGGAGCGTGCAGTGCTGCCATCTGCGCCTCCCGGGAGCGGATGCGGTAGTCGTCGGTGCGAGCATCAGCTTTTGCGCGTCCTTCCTGTCGGACGTGAGCAATATTGGGGTTGATCAGCGCATCCCACTGTCCACCAAACCCTTTCGATGCGTTCTGGTGACCACTGCGGCCCAGCTCGATTGCCTTTTCCGCGATACCCATCGCCGGGTTAGCGATCATCGACCCGGCGGAGATCAGGTTCTGTTTCCATGATCCGTGGCGGCGACCGTGCAACGCGCCGCCGATCGCTCCGCGACTGTTCTGGGTGATGGTCTGTGACAGTCGTTTGAACGGGCGCATCACCATCCAGAACACTGCGGTGAGGATGATCAGGAACCACAGTCGCCATGTCCCGTCGACGGGAGTTCGTTCGTCGAACAGCTTGATGAGTGCGAACAGGTATATCGACATGATCACTGCGGCGGCGAACGCCCACAGGTAGATCGATCCGACGATCCGTCCGACGCGGGCGAGTAGCGACCCGGAGACCACGGCCATCGGAATCCACACCGGTGCGGTCAGTACAGCCAGCCGAATCGCCAGTAGCGCAGATATTTTCAGCACAGACGCGCCGATCCACAATAGTGACGGCATGGCGGTCTTGACCATCGACAGGAACCCAATGGACACCCTGGATGAGTCTTTACCCTGAAAGGTGTAGTAGGACAGACCATTCTCTTCGAGCGGCGCGACCACCTGGTCCTGGAACATCTTCTTCTTCGCCGCGTCGATGTCCTTCTGGGCGGAATTGTCATCCTTGATGCGTTGCTGTTCGTCGTAGGTGTAGGCCAACGACATTCGCAGCGTCGGCCACAATGTCGCCATGGTCTCTTCGCTGGCGTTGGAGCCGAAATAGCCTTTCCGAATATCGGGATTGATGATGTGGTCGGTGATCACCAACCGCGGATTCTGATCCGGGCCGACACCGGCTGCCTCGAAGATCTGGCCCTGAGTGTCGGTGACGAACGACATCAAGGTGCTATCAGCAATAGAGATCGCCTTCTGCGGCGCACCGACCATCAACCCGCCGAGCGCGAGGCCCGCGGCACCGATCGCGAGCTGCCGGGTGACACCGGCGGCGTCCGAACGCAATGCCCGGTAGAGCACGATCAAGCCCGCCACACCGATACCGATACCGAGCCAGGGCCCAAAGATCGCCGGCCGCAGTGCATCCGACATGGCGTACACGATGTCGTCGAACTGGGCGATCGCGCCCTGACGTCCGTTCTGCTCCCCTTCGGCGGGCGTATTGGCTTGATCGTCGAGCCAGAATGCGGCCGCGGCGAACGATTGACCGACAGTGAGGAAGGTGTTGCCGAGGTCGGTCTTGCTGCGCACCAGGGACACTCCGGTGATGTCTTCACCACAGCCGAGGTCGTAGGTGTACCACTTGAGCCCGGCCCATCCATGGGTGCCGTATCCGGTGCTGCCGAAACCAGGTCCGGTCGGAGCATCGGCGGAGGACGAGTCGAACACCGCTTGTGGGGTGGCGTTCGGTGACTGTGGGGCGGGGACTTCCTTGCACTCGAACCCGTCTGCCCAGGCCGCCGGTGCGGGACCGAACACCAACGACAACCCGAGCAGTGCCGCCACCACGGTCAGGCGCGCCAGTTTCGAGACCAGGGGCACGCGCTGCAGGACCGCGCCGTCGCAGTACGGCTGTGGCGATCTTGTGAACGCTCGTGGCATGAGGTGTCCTTCGGCAGGTGCGGCAGTCGGTCGGATGGGAGACAAGGCCGAAAAGGGTCAATGGGCTTTGGCGCGCGAGTCCAGGACAGCGGCGACGTGGGCGAGGTGGGTGAAATGGGTCCAGGAGGTACGCACGAGCTCGATGTCTCCGCCGAGCCGCACCAGGTAGGTCCGGGCCTGGTCGGTGCCGTCTCGCTCGGCTCGCTGCCGGCGGGCCTCGTTGGTCCGCTTGTCGTAGGTGCTCGACCGGCCTCCGCCGAGACGGTCGAAGACAGCCTCGAATCCTTCGTCGGTGTCGAGCCCGAGCAGCTTCAGTGCATTCTCACGAGCGCCGGCCGACGAACCGATACGACCGATGATGATCTCGTCGGTCTGCTGCGATTGGTCCTGGTCACTGTTTCCCTCGGCCAGATTCAGGAAGTCCGCCGCGAGCTGGGAGAGCACGAACGCCCGCACCCGAAACTTGCGGTTGTCGCGGGACAGACGCATGTTCAGGGTGCGCCCGGCCGCGGACTGGTTCAGATACCGGTTCTCGTCGAGGAACAGCAACTTCGCCAACGCAGGAGGTTTGTCGTAGACCAGACGCATCGCCAACCATGCCGCAAGCCTGATCAGTGGGGTCGCCATGCGTTCAGTGGCGGTTTGGCGACTGGGATCGCCACTGTCGTCGATCTGCAGACCGGGCATGGTCAGGATCGTCACGCGGGAATCGGCAATCGCGGAGTAGGTGTGATCGCTCGGCCCAGCGCTCTCGCCGCGGAAGAGAACCTGCGCGGCAGCGAGTTTGGACATGGTGCGCAGTTGGCGTCCTGCCCGCCCGGCCGCAGCACGTACCTCGGCCGAGACGACGGCCGAACCGGACTCTGCGGGGTCGCTGCTGGTGCCGGTGGGCACGGCCGCGAGGTGTTCGAGTTGGTCCAGAACGTCGTCGAGGGCGTTGTCCGGCCTGCCGCCGACTGCGTCGATAGCCGTACGGATGGCGTCCTTGGTGTCGCGGTCGGTGCGGTCGTCGGAGTCGAGCATGTCCAGCAGCACCGATTCGGCCAGCTCTTTGCGTTCGGCTTCGGCAGCCTCGCACGCGGCGCGGTAGGCGCGGGCGGCGGAGGCACGGGGATCGGGGGTGTCGGCGTAGGCCGGGTGATCGCTCCGGTAGGCAGCATCGTCGGGGTTCGGCTCTGCCACGACCTGGTAGACGTTGAGCAGGCCTCGCCGTGCGCCGCTGCCGGTGAGTTCGTAGACGGTGGTGAACGGTGCCAGCTCGGGCAGGTGGGCGAGTTTCTGCAACCTGCCCGACGGGTCGAGAATCACCGCGTGCGCACCCATCCGCACGGCTTGGTAGGTCAACATCCCGGCGAGGTGAGTCTTGCCGGCACCTTGGGTTCCTACGATCGGCGTCAGCCCTGATTTGTCGAAAAAATCGTGCGCGGCATACAGGTTCCAGCAGACCGGCCTGGCGCTGATGGAGGCCGTCTCGCCGAGATAGACACCTTCCTCGTCACCGATGCGGTCGGAGGCAGCGGATTGGCCTGCAGAGGCGGTGATCACGCTCATGCGCCGCTTGTGTGCGGTGTTGGCGATGGCCTCGCCCGGCATGAACTCCTTGAGCAGATGGAATTGACCGTTCTCGACGACAAGTTCGATGTTGGGTCCATAGCGTTTCTGTAGCGAGGACACCCGGTCGCGCACCTGCTGAGGGGAGTTGCCCGACACCGCCACGCGCCACCATCCCGACACTCTGGTCGAGAGTGCGCCGCCGTTGCGCATCTCGGTTTCGAGCTGACGGGAGAGCTTGTGCTGGGAGGCCAGAGAATCGGGGGGTGTCTCGTCGTGCTCGACGGTGTAGTGCCGGTACTGCGATTCGATGGCGTTGCGTTGTTTGCGGATCTCGGCGAGGGTTTCCTCGCGGGTGTGCAGGGTCAACCGCTCGGACCATTCGATCGGTACTCCGATCTCGTCACCCTGGATCTGCCACGGTGAGGCCTGCTCCGGTATCGGCAGTGCCGCCATGCGGCCGACGGTCAGGACGGTGACGTACGAGCGGTGAGTGCGGCCGTCGACCTGTGTTTCAACGACGGTGTGACCATCGCCCGGTGTGTAGGTCATGTCGGAAATTTCGCTCAGTGCGGGCAGGTCCTCGAACGCCCATCCCGCGGGTGCACCTGCAGGGGCCGGATCGGACAAGGCGGTGCCGACCGCGGCCGATCGTCGCAGGAGGTAGTCCATCGCAGCTGCGTCGGCGGGAATGGCTTCGACACCGGGGGAGAGCATGACGCGTTCGAGGTCGATGATGTATTCGGCGGCTGCAGCCTGTTCGTCGCGCAGCACTTGCTCGGACCACTGTGCGAGACGGCGACCCAGCCACGGAACGCCGGCGGACATGTCGGCGGCGTCGACGATGGCACGGGCCATGACCGAGCGCCGGTGCAGCTCGATGCCCCAGTATCGCCGTTTACGGGTCGGTGACCCGTCGAGCATCGCCATTTGGTGCCCGACCAGATAGTCCCCCCACGGCAGCCCTTCGGGGGTGTCGGGCAAGGGATTCTCGGCCAGCGCTGCATGTGCCTGCGCCCATTCGGTGACCGGCCACGGTTCGAGCACCGTCCGTCGATGCAATCGTGTGACACCTTTGGCGCGGAGTTCGGCGAGCACGAGTGCTTCGTCACGGATGAACTGGGCTTGTTCGGTGATCGGACGCATGTTCCAGGTGCCGGGGGACTGGACGAACCAGATCGTGGCGTGAGTGTCGGTGACGGTGACGTTGCCGAGTACAGCCCTCAGCCGCCAGCGCATCGACTTCTTCAACCGTGCTCGTCCACCCGGCTGTTCGCTCGCACGGGCATCCGAGGCGTGTGCACCGGTCTGCTTGCCTGTCTTGCGAGCGCGGCGACGTTGCGCACGACTGAGCTTGTCCGACGGCGCGTCCTGTTCGTTGCCGGCGACGCCGTCGTCGGTGTACGCGATCGGGGCAGAGTGCTGCGCCAGAGCGGAATTCGACCACGCGTACTCGGCGTCTGCGCCGGAGTCTCGGTATCGGCCCTCGCGCCGGCCCTGTTGGCGTTCGGTGGCCCGGTTGTCGGTATCGGCGGTGTGGAGACCGGCGTTCTGCGCGGCACGTAACCACGACGCGGGAAGCACCGGCGGCAACGCACCGGGCGGTGGCACCAAATCGGGACGGTCGTAGCGATCGTTGGGGTAGGTCACCGGGAGGTCGCTTTCTCGCTGCTACGTGTAGGTGTGGGGTCGATGCGGATACGTGCGAGCTGCTCCGAGAGCGCCACCGTGTGTGCTTGTCGCGTGGACCGTTTCGTCGATTCCGGCCGCGGTGAGGTCAGGTCGTTGAACGCCGAGCGCACCATCGAGGTGGTTGTTCGTTCGTGGCCGAGGTATTCCAGGAATCTGCGCGTGAGCCAGTAGGTGGCCCCGCCCCATGCCGTGAGAGTCCACGTGTTGATCGGCAGACTGATGATCGGATACAGCACCACATACATGCCGAAGGCGACCACTGCACCGAACCCGACGGCTTGATGTCGTATCGGCCGGGGAAAGGCTCTCCCCGGTGGCCCGAGGTAGTGCTGGTCCACGCGGAACATTTCGTCGTCGGTCTCGATCACGATGCGCTCACTTCCACCGATGGGGGTGTGGGGTGTGGGGTCGATGGCAAGCGGAAATCGTTATCCGCGACGTTCTTTGATGGCACGGCGGATGGCTATGACAAGTGCGACGCCGATGACGACGCCGCCGAGGATGGTCATGACAGACATAGGGTTCTTCGCTTCCTCTGGTTAAGGGCTGGGGGAATGGGGACGTGCTGTGATCAAAGGCCGGGAATGAACAGTCGTGCCAACGCCGTGCCGGTGTTCAAGGCGATGTCCGGTCTGGCGGAGAACCCGAACCACATCAGCCCGATAGTCGACAACGACACCACCGTCACCACACCCGACCAATTGGACTTCATGCCCTTGGTCAGGAGCACGATCGCACCGAGTCCCAACAGTGGTGGGAGAACCTGAGACTGGAGGAACGTTCCGACGCCTTGTGTTTCGATCCCGCCTCCTCCGTCCTGAGCCTGCGCGAGGACCGAAACGCCCGTGTCGATGGATTCGCTGACACCCACCGTGGAATGCACGGCGTGTGCCGCGTCGAGAAGTTGGTAGAACATGGCCGCTCCCAATTGGATTCGTATCGCTCTGCAACCATGACCGTGACAGGGAACCCAGCAGCCACCAAGAACGTGTGCACGCGCTCGGGCGTGTCGCGCACAATTGCTCGGCCCGTGGCAAGACGGGATGTGTACGGGGGGTGCGCATTCGGAGATGTGGATGTGCACGTAGAGGAAATCTGCGGTGGTTGGTGATGTGCACTGGAGGGGCAGTTGTCATGCCGCGCGCCCTGGCGAGAACAGTCGGTCGAGCCGAGGTGTGGAGTTCAGTGTTGGAGCGCGTTGTGTGTGAGTGCTGCAACGGACGCAGGCAACAGCCCGGCCGTGAATGCCACCTGCGTCCGTCTCGGATCGTCGTTGGCGCGGCCTGCTGCGTATGTGAAGTCGGCGGTGCGTGTGCCCGTGCGTGGCCCACTGTCGGCCTTGACCCCTTGGAACTGTTGAGCCAGTTCGGGTTAGCACTGGCGCGCTGTCGCGAACCACGTCGGTGTCCGGCATGGGAGTCAACGGCGCGGACGTGGGTGTGCGTAGACGGTGAGCACGGGAGTGGGAACCAGGGCGTGCACGACGCGTGTGCACGGGGGTGGATTCGGCTGCGGTGCAAGCCTCCCCCTTCGGGGGTCACTCCCCCCGGCGTTCCTTGGGGGGAGTGTAATTCCAAAACAGCGCTCGCGCAACCCCTTTGGGCAATACCCAGGTCAGCAGGGGGTCAGCCGAGGTGTCGCCAAGGGTACGTCCGACTGCGCAGCATGGGTGCGTTCGGTGCCTGCCACGGGCTCGCTCAACCCTGAAATCGGTGTGTCGCGAACTGGGGCAGGCGGTGTGCGCACCACATGTGCACCCCCATCTGACCGCATGTATTTCCATCACGCACCCAGCGTGTGCACCGCCGTGCGGACGCGGTGTGCACACCTGAACGAGACGACCGAAAAGCGTTCTGCAAAGGCAGGTTCGCCCTACCCGTTGCGGTAGCGAAGACCGCGACACGCCCGACCGCGTGCACACGTTCTTGGTGTCGAGTTGCTTTGCGGTTTCACTGGTGCCCAAGTTCGATGATCCGCGCGGACACGCCCGGATGTGGCCCAGCGGTTCGGTTGCGAGATTCGAGAGAGGAGCGGGGCATGGCATCGAAGGACCCAGTGGGCGCGTTCTTTCAGGACCTGTTCGGTGACCAGAAGCGCGGCCCGGCCAGCTCGCGCTCCACGTCCACCGACAGCAAAGAGCCGAGTTGGATTCGCCCGTTCGTTCCGCTGTCTGCATTCGCGGCCGGGCTCGCGGTGTTGGTGTGGTGGGCACCGAATGTGCTGACAACCCCCAACATCACCGACATGTATCCCGGTTCGACCACGCTCGCTGAAACCTTGATCGAGATGCGATCACGGTTGATCGCGGTCGTGGCGATCGCGGCGTCCTTCGATGCAGTGCGCATGGTCCGCCGTCGCCACCGGCGAGTGTTCGCTGCGGTCTGCGCCCAAACAACAGGCGCTGCGCCAAGCTCGATTCGGTTGGCTCCGAGAACCTCTCGTCATTCGACACCGCGTGCACAGCTGGCCTTGTCCCCCGGAACTGTGATCGACGAAAGCAGGCTCACCCGACTTCGTACAGCGGTGTCCTCGCTGTACGACGGTGTCCCGCCCGAGACACGAGCACGAGCACGTGCCGTTGCCGTGGTCGACATCGTCGTCGGTGGTCGCCTGAGCAGTTGGACCGGTGGCCGCAGCGAAGCATGGGCGACCATGGGGCAGTGGGAATACCGTGTCGACTATGCGGCGGCAAAGGCGTCGATCTCGATCACCCGAACACTGATCGCACCGGACCTGCGCAGCGAGCGACACATCATGATCGCCGACCTGTTCAGCGACGGAAAAACACTCAAAGATGTCCATGTCTCGGTCACCGATACGGGCGAGGACGGCGACGACGTCGGATTCGAGATTTCCTACAAGCGGACCTTCGCCTCCGGCGACAAGGCAAACCGCAGCAAACTGACCGGCTCGTTACTGGAAGCGCTCGGTGACCACCCGTCCGGACAACTGTGGCGGGTGCAGTGGCTCAAGGATCGCCCGGCCATCACAGTGGCGCTACGTGCACCGTTGCCGACGATGATCCTGCACCGCGCCGCAGTCATGGCGTCGCAGCTTCCGGTGCCTGCTCTCGACGACCGAGGAATCGGACCGCAGGATCTGGCGTGGCCCTTGGGAGAGGCTGCCCTCGGCGCTGGCGCATCGAGCGGGGCGGACGGGAAATCCGGTGCACTGTCGCTGAGCAAGGCGACGGCACTGTCCGGTCGGCGCATGCACATCCCTTATGCCACTGCCGAAGTGGACGACGAACTGGTTGTCGCGTACTGGAACATATCCTCGAAGTCGAACGCCCCACACATGCTCGTCGTCGGCCCGACCGGTGGTGGCAAGACCGTTCTTCTGACAACCTTGATCACCGAGCTGTCGCTGCGCGGGGTGGCCTCGATCCTGGTCGATCCCAAACGGATCGAACTACACCAGTTCCTCGGCTACCGAGGTGTCGCCGCGGTCGTCTTCGACGCTCTGCGCGCAGCGCTACTGATCGAAGCGCTGTATGCGGAGATGATCACCCGGACCCGCTACATGCAGAAGCACCGCATCGACGGCGGTGAAATGCCGCCGCTCGTGGTGATCCTCGACGAGTTCTTCATCCTTTCCGCTGCCTGGTCGCACCTGAAAGCCAACGGCAACGACATGGAGAAAGAGATCATCAAACGCGCCGACCCATTGGGCCGGATCGGGCAGCTGGTCGCCTTGGCTCGCTCGACCGGAATCCGGCTCGGACTCGGTGTGCAGCGCCCCGACGCGCAACTGTTCGGTAAGGACGCCGGCGGCGTGCGCGACAACTTCCAGTCCCGCGCATCGCTTGGACGGATGAGCACCGACGGAAACATCATGGTCTGGGCCATCGCGTCGGCAGGTGACGGTGTCGATACGTCCATCGCAGGGCGCGGAACTGTCGGCGTCGGTGGGGAACCGGCGGTCGGACAGGTGTGGTTCACCCCCAGCGTCGACACGCACTCGGCGGTGCGCGGGAAGCTCAGCGCCGAACACCTCTCGGCGGTGGACTCGCTGCTCCCCGACTCGGACGCCCCGGTGTATTGCTTCTCCGATGAGCTGGCGGTCTACCTCGCCGACGAGCACGCGCTCGTCGAGGTGATGGGTGCCGATGTGCATGAGCCAATCGCGGTCACGGCCGGCACGTCCCGCGCTGAGATCGAGGGCCGCTACGCGCTGGCTGATTCCATCGCAGACGGCGTCGCTGTCGACAGCCTGGAGCCGGGAATGTCGATCGTGCTCGAGCTACCCGGAAGCGCCGAGCCGCGCGTTGTCGACGTTCTCGCAGTCGACGTCGTGCGACCTGTTGTCCGGTCGGGCCGCGAGTCGGGGTACCGGGTCGAGGACGAAGGCGAAGTGCGCGTGCAGGTGGCCGCCGAGTCCGGTGGTTCCCGCCGGACAGTCGATGTCATCACCTACAGCGGCCTCGACACCGTCATGCTCGCCGCCCCCGAACTCGACCCGACCCCCACCTGATCCCACCGACCGACCCTCACGGGTCACCCGCACACCCATCCAGTTGAAAACCGAGAAAGGCACCCAACAATGGCCGCACGACAGATCGAACGAGCAGTACTCCTCAACCGTGAAGACATCGACACCATCAACGCGCCCTTCGTCACCAAGGGACGCTCCGATCCGTTGATCAAGGCGTTCGGTGCCGCGCTGCGCAAGTCGGCACCGGAATGGCTTCGTAACCTGAGCCCCGACGGCGACACCATCTCCACACCACGGCTCGAGGAACTGCGCGCGGGGATCGAACGTCGCCGAGCCCTGATCGACCTACTGCCCGACGGCGAAGAGAAAGACGCCAACCTTGCACCCCTGTCCGATCTGGAGCAGTTGGTGCGCGAGCTGCTCGGTGAACTCGACGGCGGGATCGGGGAGTCGGTGGCCTCGTGATGACAGCAACACCGATCAGGGTCGCCATCGACTCATCGGGTCTGCACGCGACAGCCCAAGTTCTCGACGGGCCACAACCGAGTGTCGATCTACGCGGCGCGGACAACGACGCACTGATGACAGCGGTGTTCGAGCACGCGAACGCTCAAGCGCGTGCAACGGGCACGACGGTGACGTTGGAGATCGACGCTGGACCCGAGACCGCACCGGTGCGTGTGGAAGTCGACCCCGACCAGAGCGTGCGCACCGTCGCCACGGGTCTGTCCGAACATCGAGAGCCAGCCACCACCGGGATGGGTACCGCAGCCACCCGCCCCGCCTCGCGCCCCTCATCGGTGGTGCGCGTCCCCGGCGACGCTCCACCTCCCGACCCTGAGCCACCACCGCACGAGGCACCGCGACGACGTTTCGACAGCGAGGACTCCGACCGTCGGCCCGCAACGCGCCAACCGCGCCCGACTTCGGAGCGCTACTCCCCACACCACGACACCATCGGCACCGCACCGCAGGCGTCGGCAGCAAGCCTTCGAGGCGTGGTGCCGACAGGCCCTGCGCGCCGGGGAATGCGGGGGCGGCTCAACGCGGCCCTCGGACTCAAGCTCACAGCCAGTGTCGACGAGCAAGGCGTACGGGCAGCGGAGTCGACGATCTCCGGCCCGGTCCCGGACAGGGCGGTTGTCTCAGTGATCAACGTCAAAGGCGGGGTCGGCAAGACCCCGCTCAGCTTGGCTCTCGCCTCTCAGATGGCGACCCACCGTGGACCGGGAACCGTTGCCGCGGTCGATCTGGGGGAGTCGAACAACTCGTTCGCCGACCGGATCGTCACCCCAGGTCATCCGAACTACGACACGGTCGGCTTGCTCGACCTGCACGAGAACACCGGCGGGGCGATCACCTCGGCGATGTTGAGCCGTTACTTGACGCGTCAACCGTCCGGTGAGGACGTTCTCATCGGACGCGACGATGTCGGGTTCGACCTCGGCTTCGACGACTCCGACGCACTGGCCACGCTGTTGTCGCAGTTTCGGGATCTGCTGGTTGTCGATACCGGCAACGGAGAGAACGCCGGCCGCTGGCAGTGGGCAGTCGCGACGGCTCAGGTCGTACTCATTCCGGTACCGCTCCGCGCCGACGTCGTCGCGGTCGCTCGCCGCATGATCGGGCGTATCGCGGCCCGCCGACCCCACGGGCTCGCCGGGGTCATGGTGATCATCACCGACGGACCAGGAGACACCCCGGACATCGAAGCCGACCAGATCGAACAGCTCACCCGAGGCGACGGCATCGAGGTCGTGCTCCGCATGCCGTACGAGCCGGTCTTCGCCTCCGGCCAGCCGATCACCTCCGCCAGTCTCGCTCTTCCCACCCGAGATGCACTGACGCGTCTGGGAGCACACGTCATCACCGCGCTGACCGGACCGAGGACGACATGACCCAGCCGAGCACGCCCCACTCACAGCGCGCGCCGCGCAGCATCGTGCGGCCAATCGACAACCCTGAGGGCTCCGTTCTGATCGGAGACGTCGTGATCCCTCTCGCTGATCACGACGCCACCGACCTGAACGCGGTAGCTACGACGCGATACGAGGGAACGTGCGCCGTGCTGCAGGAACGGGCGGCGATGGACTGATTCGGTCGACCACCCGAGGCGGAGGCGATAGCTCTCGCTGTCGATGGTGGTCACCCACGACGAACAACCCTGTCCAGAAGGGACATTCGATACCCATGCAACCACCGACAGCTACCACCGCCTCACCGACGTCGACACGATCGGCTGACCGCGTCGACGAGCGAACCGCAGCAGACGGTCGCCACCATTTCCGCGACGAACTCCCTCGACCCCGACCCGCAGTCGGCCGGCATCGTCGACGACCGGCCTCTCACGTCGGTGTGGCGATGTTGGTCGCCGCCGCCGCCACCGCGGCCGGTCTCGTTCTGGCCCCCGTCGCCTCTGCCGATCCCGGCCAGGGCGGAGTCACCGGCGGCAACGCCGGCCAGGGCGGAGTCACCGGAGGGAACAGCGGTCAAGGTGGAGTGACCGGAGGCGGCAACCCCGCACCCGCACCCGCACCGGCTCCGGAGCCGGAAATCATTCCGGCCCAAAACCAGAACTACCTGCCGGGCTACACCGCATCCCCCACCGTTCAGGAATACGGCTACCGGTCCTACAACACCGACTACAGCAGCGATTCCTACGCCGCCGACTACGACACGGCCTACTACGCCGCACCCACCGCGCCCACCGCGCCGACAGTGACCACCGACGTCCCGGACGCCGGCCCTGCACCCGAGCCCGCACCGGCACCGATTCCGACGGTGCAGAAGAAAGTCATCCGTCCGGTCAAAGCACCGGAGAACACAGTGATCATCGGCGGAACCGCCTACGCACGTCCAGATTTCGTGGACCCGGTGTTCGCCGACCAGTTCAACAACACCACCCAGGCAATCCAGGCCGACGGTGCCAACGCTCTGATGAACGCCGGTCTCGCCGACGCACCACAAGCCGACCGTCTCGCGGCCGGCACCGCGGCCGGCGCACTGACCGGTGCCGCCGCCGGATTCGCCGTCGGTCTCGTCCCCGGAGCTGCGATCACCGCGGGTGGCGCTGCAATCGGCGCAGGACTGGGAGTCGCAGCCACCCCAGTGCTCACGCCCGCGATCGTGTGGGCCGGTCCGGTCGGTTACGTCTTCGTGCCGGGTGCCGCGGCTCTCGCCGGTGCTGGCGTCGGCGCAGCGATCGCCGCGCCGGTCGTGGCCACCACCACCGCAGTCGGCGCTGGTGTGGGTGCGTTGATCGGTGCCGCAGCCGCCGGCGGTGAGAACGCCGTCATCGAGGAACCTGCACCCTTGCCGGCACCCGCGCCCGAGGCCGCCCCTGCGCCGTCGGCAACCCCTGCACCGCTGGCCGACATCACCACGTCAGTTCCGGGGGCTGCACAGGCTGTAGAGACGGCTCAGAACGCGATCGATCAGGCAGTCCAGCAGGCCCCCGCAGCGGTCGAGACCGTTCGGGATGCGGCAGCGTCGACGCCAGAGGGCAGCCAGGTGCTCGAGGCGGTCGATACGGCAGTCACTCAGAACGCCCCCGCGTTCGATCAGGCTCGCTCGGCAATCGACGCCGCCATTGCCGGTCTGCCCATCTGATCCGGCACCACCGGTCAGATATCGAGACCGCCACCGGGTCCCGTTGCCCGTTTCCCGCAGCAGAACAGGGACCCGGCGGCATTCGCTGGACCGGACTGCACCACGCCCCCTAGGGCCGGTCCGGTCCAGCGCCCCACCCAAGTTCCATTCTTCTTCTCGACGACGAGGTGACCGATCCCGATGCGCCACACCACCCGCCACCCCGCAGTAACCGACCTTCTTCACGACGCCGCCCCTACGTCGTCGACGTCGCCCAAGCAGCCCGGCCGCAGGCGACTGCGCCGTACGCCGGTACTCGTGGCAGGAGTCGTGGTGGCGATGGCGGTGGGCACCGGAATCGGTGTATCTGCACTGACCGACGACACGGCAACACCCGAGTCCACCACTGTCAATAGCGCTATACCAGAACAGAATTCGGGTCTCCCGGTACTGAACCTGCCCTCCGCTGAACCCACCACCGCTACCAGCACGACGGCGACGCCGACCGCCCAAGCCAGCCTCGGCGGCGACTGCGCAGCCGAACGAGGCGACCAGAAGAGCGGTGCCGGAGTGATCCGCGCGTTCCAGTACGCCTACTACATCCGCCGCGACGGAGCCGCCGCACGAGCACTGGCGACACCAACATCGTCGGTTCTCGATGCCGCAGGCCTTCAACAGAACATCGACGCCGTCCCCGCCGGGGCCACCTACTGCCTGGCGATCACCGACGTCGACGCCACGATCCACCTCGCCCGCATGACAGTCCTGCAGCCCGGCCAACCCCCGAACTCGTTCACCCAGACCATCACCACCGAAAACCTCGACGGCACATGGTTCGTCGCCACATTCCAACAATGACCACCTAGCCAACCGACAACGACGACAGCGAAAGGAGGCGAGAGAAAAAGACATGTGGATCTACCAACAGATCTGGTGGCTTCCGAGCTTGCTGCTGAGCTGGTTCCAATAGCCCGCTGAGCACGGCACACACCGAGTACGACCCCACCACAACCCCGAAAGGACACACGATGACCGACTCCAATACGGAACTCGTGCACATCGGCACCGGTCATCGTGCCCACCGGCACTGCTTCACCAGAGCAGTGCCGGTGGTGGCAGCACTCGCGATCGCAGCAACAGCAGGCTGCAGCTCGACGAGCGATGACCAGCCCGCGATCGTCACCCAACCCTGGACGGGAGTCTCGGTGACCGGCAACGCCCTCGACCTCGCCGCGATCGTCGCCGGCACCACCGACCCCGGCGGCACCGACCGCAGCGGTCTGAGCGTGATCACACCCGCAATCGCCGCCGACCGAGTGCACGCGAGCTGCACCGATGCCTCGGCCGCACACCTCGATATCGACGACTGGCACATCGAAATCGGCACCGACACCGTCACCGTCGACAACACCCGCCGCGGCCTACCCGCGTCCGAACTGCACACCACACCGATCGAAGGTGCCGACCAGGCGGTCACCTGGCACCCGGACGGGCGCGTAGACGTCACCGCCGCAGCCGACACACCCGCCGCCTGGAACACCCCCGGCCGGATCTACATCGGTGCCACCATCACCTGCCCTTCATGACCTACAACACGACCTGAACGGAACAGCGGCAGCCGTTGTCACAGAGAGGATTACGTGAATGAATCTCGGCCCCCATGCCGGTCGTAGCCATCTAGGCCGCCCGTACCGCCCCCGCCACTTCGACACAACAGTCGATCGACCACAGGCCGCACCCCTTGGGCCCACGATTGCTCGATACGGAACAGCTCGCGCCCCGCTCGACCGCCGATCGGTCTCGGACTATTCGGAACAGGCCGGTGATCTGCAGTCGACGACCGAGCGTATCCACCGAACTCTGTTCAGTCACTACAGAAAAGACTGACCATGACTGCTCCCACAATCGAAGTGGAGGCGCAATGATGTGGGCCGCTGTGGTAGCGGGGTGGGCGTTGGTGTCGGTGTTCGTCGCGGTCACCGCTGGTAAGGCCATCGATGCCGCGGAACGTCACCGAACAGCCGACATCGCTCACGTCGCGGCCTGCAACGGTTGCGGCGTCGCGATGAAGGACCGCATCACCGGATGGAGCGTCGACGTCGACGAGGCCTACTGCCCAGATTGCGCTGCGGTGCGTGAAGACACCTGGGGATACCGATGATCGGGCCGCTACCAGCCGACATCGAGAGCGATCACCAGATCATCACCACGTTGATCTGCAACGCAGTACACCTTCCCGCCGGCGATCCGCGCGCGCGTTGTTGGGCCACCGAAGCGCTGGCGCTTGCAGGTGTAGTCGAGATGCTGCTGCTGATCGAGGAGGCCGAGGGAGTTCTCGGCCGTATAGACCACGACACCACCTGCTTGTGGTGCAACGGGATCCCGGGCGCGCAGATCCCGACCGACTCGTTCTGGTGCCGTCACTGATCCCGACCTGCAGTTCGGAAAGATGCGCTCTGAACAGGAAAAACGATACGTCCCCATTGCTGGTAGCAGTGTTGCCGGAAACTCACGAGAACCCGTCTGGCGAGCCGCGGCGATGCAGGGACCCAGCGGAGGGTGCCACGAACCGTTCGTGTCGGTGCCGTGGTGAAGACTCATATCGAGATGTCCGCGAGGAACGGGTGTGTGGAGGAGAGTCGCATGATGAGGGCTACTTCGGACGAGATCCCCTGCGGTGCGTCCGTAGACGAGGTGCGCACATGGGCGCAGGAGATGATTACTCCGGGTGCAGCGGTCATCGTCGACGTCGAAACCACCGATCTCGACGGGGCCGTGATCGAGGTCGCTGTCATCGACGCGTCCTCCGGTGATGTCCTGCTCGACACCCTTGTAGACCCAGGTCCGGTCCGAATAGCGCCCGAAGCGGGTGCTGTGCATGGCATTTCAGCGATCGACCTTCTTCGTGCCCCTCGGTGGTGTGATGTTGCCTGGCAGATGTGTGCGGCAGTGTCGGGGCGGGTGATCCTGGCCTACAATGCAGACTTCGACCATGGCCGCATCACCGCGGATTGCCACCGAGCGAACGTCGTATGCGACATGACCGATCGTGGCCGGTGGCAGTGTGTGATGGCTGCACGATCCGTGGCACTAGGAACGCGCCTCAGGCTCGCAGGCGGTCACCGAGCACTCTCGGACGCGCGCGCCACCCGTAGCGTCCTGCTCGGGCTCGCAGAGGGCCGCGCAGCCGCCTAGCGCAGCGCGTTCGGACCGCACCGCATCACGCGCTCGCTCGGAGTTGTGGAAAGCCGGGCTTCCGATAGAAGCAACGACACACACTGAGCGTGTATTGTTCGGGCATGCACACTCATCCGACAACCCCTACCGATCGGCTCTGACATGGTCAGCAAGAACCTGTTGACGACCGCCCAGGCTTTGGCCCTGATCGAAGAGGTATCGGGCTCAACGATCAAGCCGGACACTTTCTACAGCTACAGCAAGCGCGGCCAAGGGCCAGCCCCGAAAGAGAAGGTCGGGCGAACGGTGCTGTGGGACAAGAAAGAAATTGAGGAATGGGCGCGGAATCGACCGGGCCGCGGCACCAGAACCGATCTCACCCGCACACGATCCGGACGACAAAACGAGCGCCCCAACACCTAGGAAGGCTGCGGATCCGCGACGAGTGGCCGCGAACGTGAAGGGCAGCACACAGATGACCGGACGAGCAACGGAGAGCAATAGATGCCGCATTACATCGTGAAGATCAGTCCCGACCAGGACTTGTACGTCGACTGGTCGACCATCACGGACTGTCCGACGGTGTGCGGTGATCGCGCCTCAGTGTCCGCAGCTCTCGGGCCGGAGGCGTCCGGTGCTGACAGGTGGGAGCGAGCGGACCGTACAGGCAGTTCCTCTCACGCCGGCTTCTACGAGTGGGCCGATGACGAGTTCATCGCCGAACAGCGCGGCATCGTGAGGCGGAAGGATCTGCCAGAGATGACGCGGTGTCTGCATGCAGGCCTGCCCTACCCGCACATCCTCCATCCGTTCGAGGACGGTCACATCAACGACAAGTGGTCATGCGCCCCAGCGGGTGCGGTACCCAACGAGAGCATCCGCGCGCAGTGACGCAGTGATTCGATCGAGCAGGTAAGGACATCACCGATGGCGTTCTGGTGGGCGAGCCAGGGAAGCAACTACCCGGCCGCGATCACGCAAGGCTCGTTGTGGACGTGCGTCAACGTCAACGGCCGACTGCCGCAGGATCGAGCATTGCTCCAGCAGATACGTCCGGGCGACATCGTCTTCCACCACTATCGCGAGTATCTGCGCGCAGTCAGTACCGCGAGCTCGCGGTACAGGGAGGCGCAACGGCCACCGGACTACCCGACCGAGCACGAAAACCTCGACGACGGCTGGCAGGTGGACGTCGAACCGATCGTCACCGACCTGCAGCTGCATTTCAGCCGAGTCGCCGAGCTGCTACCCCACGGGCCACCTGGACCGCTCAACAAGAACGGCGTCCCGCAGCAGAAATACCTGTCGGCTCTGACCACCGAGCAGGGGAGTGCACTGCTACGTGAACTGGGCCTGCTCGACTCCGTCGACGCGGATGACGATCACGGTGTCGGCACCGAGTGGCCCATAGCGGCCACCGACGTCGCAGGATGGGCTGCGCGGCGGGTCGAGCAGACCGCGCTTCGCCTGAGTCTGTTCGGGGGACGTACGGACGGTGAGTGCGGGATCTGCGGTCGCACTCTGCCGTCCTCGTTGCTGGTTGCCGGACACATCAAGCCGCGCGCCCTGTGTACCGACGCAGAGCGCCTGGACTTCCCCTCGGTGGCGATGTTGACGTGCACCCTCGGGTGCGACGCGTTGTTCGAAAACCGCTACATCACAGTCGATTCGAGCGGGACCATCGTCCCAGGGCGTGCATCCGAACATCCCGCGGTTGCTGCGTCCGTCTCTGCGTTGGCTGGGCTGCGCTGCCTCGCCTATACCGAGGCGCGAGAGGTCTATTTCAACGCTCACCGCGATCTGACGGTCGCCGGCGTCGGCGTCGACACGGTGGGAGCGAGCGTGGCTCGGTAGTTCGTCGCCTCAGGCGGTCGTGGACGCGTCGTTTCCGCTGGTAGATGCTATCGGCTCTGCACAGTCTCGAGGCGGTGGGCCACAGCGTCCGCCGGCACCAGCCATCGAGCGCCGACGCGGCGTGCCGCCAGGTTCTGGGTGGTGATGAGCTTGTGCACGGCCTGGCGGGAGATCCCGAGCTGCTCGGCTGCCTGAGCCGGGGTGAGCATGGGCGCGTCCATGCGGTCGACCATGCGGTCGTAGTCCTCGGTGGTCAGTACCCGCAACGAGCGCGCCCCCCACGGGGTGGTGTCGAGGATGGCCAGCGCGGTCGTGCTCGCCTGCTTGAGGCCGGTTGCGGGGATGGTGAAGGTGACCTCGGTCCACCCGAAGTCCGATCGAGCCACTGCACCGGCGTATTCGGCCACCAACTCGATCGCGCTGTCGGCAGCGTCTTCTCCGTACGGCACATCGAGCTCGGCTACGACGTTGTATGTCGTGCTGGTCATCGCTGGTGCCCCTTTCTCTTCGTGGGTGGTGTCGAGCTGTGCGACGATCGCGGTGGCCGTGTCGGGGATGCTGAGTCCATCCCCGACACGGCCACCGGTCACCGTGTTGGCGGCCATTGGAAGCCTGCTCGCTTCAACGGAGCCAACGCGTTCCGGAAGGAACGGCGGTCACTCGCCGATCCGGAGAACGTCGTGATTCGCACGCCGTCCTTGTAGACCATCGGGTGGCCACCCTTCGAGATCCGCACCGCGAAGCCTTGCCGCTCCAGCTCCTGCAGAACCTTCCGTGTGTCCTTGTCCATCTTCTCACCTCCCCGTCTGTTTGTAAACCAAATACTACTTCCCAGGTTGACAAACGTCAACCTGGGAAGGGGTGCAAGTTTCGCTCCATAGGCATGCATGTCCGCAGCTCAAGGCTGTTCGTTGACGCGGTTGACGCCGGGTGCGCCGACGAGGATGATGAAGGTATGTCAGCACCACGTATCGATGCCGAATCCGCAGCAATCGCCGAGCGCGTGACCGGGGTGTTCGTGTCCGAACTGGGCTACGCCCCGTCGGCTGGCGACGTCGACTACGTCAAGGACGGAATCGTCCACGTGCTCAGCGGTCTTCGCGCGCGTCGAGCGTGGACAGCACACATCGGCGACATCCTCACCGCGACCCAGACCCGGGAGCTGGCGGGCTGGACCACCCGTCAGGCGCTGCACAAGGCTGTCGGCGAATCTCGGGTATTGCGGCTGACCGGAAGCAACGGCGAATATGGCTACGCCGCTGCCACATTCACCGACCAGCGTCCGGCAAAGCCGATTCTCGGTATCCCCGATGTCCTCCGCGCTTGGTCCGGTGCCGATCCGCGGGGCTGGGCGACCGCTTCGTGGTTGACCACAGCTCAGCCCGAACTCGGTGGGCGCACACCCCGCCAGGCGTTGATCGACGGCGACGACGTCCCCTCGGTCGTGCGAGCTGCTCAGCAAGCCGCCGACGCGTACGCCGCGTGAGCGCCGAACGCGCCACGAACCACCTGTCCGAACCGAACCCTCCAGCGCAGCTGGCAGGATTCCCGACGCACACGTATCCGGCCGGCACCGCGTTCGTCCGTTCGCACAGCAGCGGTCGCGGTCCGTGGTATTTCACGAACAACGGTGCCGGCCGATTCGACCTGGCCGGCACCCACGGCACCTGCTACGTCGCCGAAGACGAAGTGATCACCTTGCTCGAGAAATTCGGTGGCATGAAAGCGGTGCCGGACTACTCGATCGAGGGGGTATCCATCTCATCGGTCTCGTTGGCAGGTGATCTCGTCGTTGCAGACCTGACCAGCAATAAGGGAGTGGCGTACGGGGTCACCGGTGAAATCTTCGACACCTCCAACTACCCCTTGACGCAGCGGTGGGCGGCATCGCTGCACGCGGCCGGCTTCGCAGGCGTGCGGTACTGGGCTCGACACGAACTCGAGCACGACCACCGCGCCGTGGCGATCTTCGACTCCGCTGGAGCCCGCGCCGATTCGGCCACTCACGGCGTGAACTCGACCGATGCGCTCGTCGACCGAACCGACCTGCTGGAGCGATGGCAGAAGGAAACCGGCGTCACGATCCTCGTCGTGCCACCCCTGTAGTGCTCTGTGCTGCCGCCATGGGAGCCGCTAACCCCCGACTCGGGTAGTTCTCGAGGGCGTGGGCTGTACGGGTGTCTCGATCAATGCGTGATGGGCTGCATCGCGTACCCAGCTTGTGATCCTGTCGAGCGTCTCGGATGGCAAGTGCCACCGTTGCCAATACAGGGGAATGGTGACGTTGTGGTCGGGGTCGAGGTGAACGAGTGTCCCGTCGGCGAGGTCGCGCGCTATTTGCCCCTCCGGTAGCACGCCCCACCCGAGCCCCAGTCGAGCTGCAGTCAGGAATTCTCGGTTCGATGGAAGGTAGTGGATCGGGGGCTCGCGGTGCGCTTTGATCTTGCGCAGATAGGCGTGTTGCAGGTCGTCTTTTTTGTCGAATCGCAGCATCGGGAGGCGACTGGGATCGCAACAGTCAACATCGGCGTCGCGAATGAGTGACGGTGCGCATGCGGGCCAATAGACCATGGCTCCGAGCGGTTCGACAGTACAGCCAGGTGCTGCGGTGCGTGAGGTCGTCACGGCGGCCATGACCGCGCCCTGACGCAGTAGAGCGTCTGTATGGTCCTGATCTTCGATGTGCAGGTCCAGCAGTATTCGTCGGTCGACGGCGATCGCTTTCATCACCGGTTGGAACCACGTCGAGACCGAATCAGCATTGATAGCCAATGAAAAGCGAAGTGGTGCACAAGTATTCGTTGTCGTGGAGCCGCCGCGTAGCTCAGCGTCGGCGTCGACAGTGAGGACTTCGATCTGCCGCGCGAGTCGGAGCAGAGCTTGCCCGTTTCTTGTGGGCAGTACCGGCCTGGTTCGCTGCAGCAACGCGGCCCCCGACGCTCGTTCGAGCGCGGTGATGCGTTGGCTGACTGCAGAAGACGAGATGTGCAACGCCGTTGCGGCCCCCTCGAACGACCCTGAATCGCAGATCGCGGCAAGAGTGGCGAGCTGATCGTGGTTGTACATCCACAAATACTAAACCTAGATCAGCGATACTTAGGAAACGTGCATCGAAACCGGGGTGGTCGTACCGTTCTCGCCGTGAACAACCCCGTTCTGGCCTATCTCCCTGTCGCTATCGTCTTCGGAATAATTCCAGGCCCTGACGTCATGCTGGCGGTCAAACACTCGCTGACCGGCGGTGTGCGTCACGGCGTCGCCGTCGCGTTGGGTGCGGCGACCGGGTCGATGGCGTGGGGCATCGCTGCGGCCGTGGGGCTGGCATCTTTGCTCACCAGCGTCCCCGGGGCATTCGACGCGGTACGTATCGCAGGTGCTGCCTACCTGGTGTACCTGGGAATCGAGAGCATCTGGCAGCGGAAGGGCAGCTTCACCGACGTCGATGCCGCGACTTACAGTGCGCACCAGCCGAAGTGGTCGCGGGCGTTCATGACCGGTTTCGTCGCAGACCTGCTGAACCCGAAAATGGGTGCGTTCTACCTGGCGGTGCTCCCTCAGTTCATTCCGCGCGACGGGAACGTCTTCGTGTGGTCCATGCTGCTCATGTCGATCGAGTTCGTGGTGGCGCTGATATGTCTGTCCTCGTACGCACTTCTCGCCTCGTCCGCTCGCCGGTTCCTGGAGAAGGGCCGCGTGGGGGCGTGGCTCGAGCGTGGACTGGGTGTTGTTCTGGTGGGCTTCGGCGTCCGGCTGGCCTTCGAGTAGACACCCCCGGCCGTCCGAGCCCTTCTCCCTTCGCTCTTTCAACTACTCGACCCGAGCTCGACCTGACTGCGTAACGACGCCCGGTCGGGTTCACGCCGCGGGCAGTCCAATCCCCGCTAGGTCTTGGCTTTGCCGTGCCCTGACCCGAACTTTCCTGTACCGAAACCGAACCATCACGCACACAGAGGGGTACCGATCAATGAGCGAAAAGCTCTGGGGTGGAAGATTCTCCACCGATATCACCGACGATGTACTTCGCTACACGGAGACAGCATCGGTGGACAGCAGAATGCTCGAACACGACCTGTGGCAGAACATCGCTCATGTTCTGATGCTCGGTCGCGCGGGAATCAACACCGAACCCGACACCAAAGCGCTTCTCGCTGGGCTGCTCGACATGGAGAGCAGCCGAGCCGACGGTGGATTGCAGCTCGACGTCCGACAAGAAGATGTGCACCTCAACACCGAATTCATGCTCATCGAACGGATCGGACCCGTCGGCGGCCGCATGCACACCGCACGGTCCCGAAACGATCAGGTGCAGACCGACGCACGCATGGTCACCCGCGAGTGGCTGCTCGATGCCAGCGAAGAATTGCTCATGTTCGCGCAGGATCTGCTCGGGTGCCCCGAGTCGGAACGGGAAGCAGTTCTACCCGGCTACACGCATTCGCAGGCAGCGCAACCTATTTCGGTAGCATTTTGGAAGGCTGCGCACGCACAGGCCTTGCTGCGTGATGCCTCCCGCCTGATGGATGCCTGGAAGCGCATCAACATCAATCCGCTCGGCGCGTGTGCGCTCGCCGGAACTACATTCGCCCTGGACCGCGATTACACCTCCCGGCTTCTCGGGTTCGATGCACCGATGGTCAATGCGCTCGATGCGACCTCGACGAGGGACTGGACAGTCGAAGTAGCGGGCGCAGCTGCCAGCGGTGCTGTGAATCTGTCTCGCATGCAGGAAGAGATCGTCACCTGGAGCTCGAACGAATACGCTCTCGCCGAAGTGCACGATTCTTTCGCGACCGGTAGCTCGATCATGCCGCAGAAGAAGAATCCGGTGGTTGCAGAACTGGCGCGAGGGAAGTCCGGTCGCGCGGTGGGTGCGCTGGTGCAACTGCTGGTGATGGAGAAGTCGGTCGGTCTCGGGTACAGCTGCGACCTGCAGGAGGACAAACCGGTTTACTGGGGTGCCCTCGATACGTACCTCGACACCATTCGCCTGTGCCGACGCCAGAACCTCCACACCGCGTTCGACGGTGCTCGCGGCAGAGCCCTGTGCTGGGACAACTTCTCGACCGCGACAGAGATCGCCAACATCTTGGTCTCTCGGTTCGACGTTCCTTTCCGCACAGCCCACCGCATCACCGGTGACCTCGTCAACGCCGCCCTTGAAGCCGGTCACACCCTGCGCAACGTCGCGTTCACCACCACTTTCCTCCGCGAGGAACACGACATCGACATCAGTGAGGTCGACATGAAGCAGATATGCGATCCCCTCCACACACTGCGCAGCTACATCTCTGCCGGATCCACCGGACCGACGCGGGTCGCCGAACAGCAGGAGCAGGGCCTGGCCGACGTGACCGACAGACTCTCCGAAATCCGGCAAGCCAGAACCCGCCTCTGGGAGGCGAAGGCGGAATGCCTACGAGCAGCGCGATCCGTCGTCGGCGGCGTGAGCGTGCCCGAACCCGCGATGGAGGTCGGGGTATGAGCATCGTCCTGGCATATTCCGGCGGACTGGACACATCCGTTGCCGTGCACTGGCTCAAAGAGCGCTATCAGACCGAGGTCATCGCGTACTGCGCGAACCTCGGCCAAATCGAGGACCTCGAGGCCGTCTCGAAGCGCGCAACCGCGGCCGGCGCGTCGGAAGTGATCGTCGAAGACGTCCGAGACCTGTTCCTCCACGACTACGCAATCCCGGCTCTCGCCGCCGGCGCTGCATACGAGGGAAAATATCTTCTGGCAGCACCGTTGTCTCGACCGTTGATCGCCGAGCGGCTGGTCAGCATCGCTCGCGAACGCGGTGCATCGGCAGTCGCTCACGGTGCCACGGGCAAGGGAAACGATCAGGTCCGCTTCTACACTTCCGTGCGGGCGTTGGCTCCCGAACTCGACATCCTCGCACCTGTCATCGACTGGGAAATGACCTCGCGCGGTAGCGAAATCGCCTACGCCGATCTCCACGGTATCGATGTAGGTGTCAGCAAGACGACGCCGTACAGCATCGACACCAATATCTGGGGCACCAGCATCGAGTGCGGGGATCTCGACCTCATCGACCACGCTCCACCGCCCGACGCATGGCAAATCACGACCGCGCCGGCGCAGGCACCGGATCGTGCAACAACGATCACGATCGAGTTCGAAGCAGGCATCCCCGTCGCTCTCGACGGCCGCAAGCTCGACCTGATCGACCTGGTCAGCGAACTCGGAGACACAGCGGCCGCGAACGGTATCGGGCGTACCGAAATTCTCGAGAGCCGCATCGTCGGCTTCAAGAGCCGCGGAATCTACGAAGCACCCGCTGCAACAGTTCTTCTCGCTGCACGAACCGATCTCGAAGCACTCGTACTGGACCGAGAGACGCTCCACCACAAGCGGTCTATCGCCGACCAGTACGCAGAGTTGGTCTACTACGGCTACTGGTTCACCGATCTACGTGCAGCACTCGATGCCTACTGCGCCCGTCTGGCTCACCGCGTGACGGGCACAGTGACCGTCGAGCTGTACAAGGGCTCCGCTCGATGCATCGGCCGGACGTCCCCGAAATACGGCCGATACAGCTCGGCACTCGCCGATTACGAAGAGGCCGACACCTTTCGACACGAAGCAGGTGCCGGATTCGCGTACTGCTGGGCTCTCCCACTCACCGAAGGAGTTGTCACTCGATGAAAGACACCCGTTCTGTTCTGCTCATCTCCGACGGATCACGGTGGGGCGAACTCGCCCACGACTTTCTCCGCCGCAGATTCGCCGACGTCGACTGGTTTGCCTGGGACTACGGCGATCCAGTGACTCGATCGTTCGATCAGTGGCACGGATGCGACCTGCTTCTTTCCTTCAAATCGGACTTCATCCTGTCCGAGGCCACACTCGATCGAGTGCGGGAACTGGCCGTGAACTTCCACCCGGCGACCCCGAACTACCGAGGGATCGGCGGATACCGCTACGCGATCGACGACAACCAAACGCAATTCGGGGCCACCTGCCACATCATCACCCCGAAGGTAGATGGCGGTCCGATCATCGCGGTCGACCGATTCGACATCGTCCCAGGCGAATCCGAGACGAGCTTGAGCGAACGCACCGCCGCCGTCGCACTGGCTCAATTCCATCGAATCGTCACCGCAATATGCAACGGCACCACTATCACCGCCGATCACAGCGAACAATGGGGACAACGTCTCTACACACGCCGCGCCCTCGACGCAGACCGCCGAAAGCGCGGGGAGCTGGTCGAAGCGTGAGAACACTGCACTCACCCTCCGCCACCCACGAGCCCCACGATCGGCCGAGGTCGCCCGAAGCCCATGGCGGTACTGCAGTTCGCAACGGCCCCCTGGCGATCATCGAATTCGACGGTGAAGGACACAACACGTTCTCCACAGACAAGATGCGCGGCATCACCGAGTTGGTCTGGCAGCTAGGGGACACCCCGGATGTCGAAGGGCTGGTTCTGTACGGGGGAGACGGTCGATCCTTCGGTGTCGGCGGTGACTTCAACGAAGTCAAGGACTTCACGGGAGGCTCCGAGGTCAATCGATGGATCGACGCCTGCGTGGACATGTATCGAGCAGTTCTGTCGATCTCGAAACCGACCGTGGCAGTCATCGACAAATACTGCATCGGCATCGGTCTTCAGCTGGCACTGTGCGCCGACTGGCGCATCGGAACGTCGACGTCGGACCTCCGTATGCCCGAGCTCAAGTTGGGTATCTCCTGCATACTCGGAGCTCCGCTCCTGCAACGCCGAGTAGGGCCTGCCGTGGCGAATCGAATGATCATCGGGTGCGATCGATGGCTCGGTGCCACCGCACTTTCCGACGGCCTCCTCGATGAACTCGTTGCAGCCCACAGTGACCCGCTCGCTGCAGGATGCGCCCGAGCACAGGCACTGGCCGAGTACCAATCGGTGCCGTTTGCCCGCACCAAGGCGTTCGTCAACCACGATCTGCTGCTCGACATGGAACGAGCCCGTATTGCAGCAATAGCCGGCCACCGAGCGGGGTTCGCTGCAGGCGATGCGGCCCAACAGAAGATGCGCACAATTGTCGGAGACAACCCATGACCCCAACCGATCATGGGTGGGTCGTCTTTTCGCGCAGCGGCTGCATCCGCCGTGTTGGCGGACATACCGGCCCCGTGCTGAACCGCAACGACGGAACAGTCATGATCACAACGCCGCTGCACGGCGAATGCCGAGTCTTTCTCTCCCGCACCGATGATGCACGGACATGGGCGGTGGGATCGCAGTTCGCGGCGACTGCCGCGAGTGTCGGTCACCGTGTAGGAACCACCACGGCACTTCGCCCCGGGACGACCCTGGTCTGCTCCGCCGACGGAGAGTTGTCGGTGCACCGCGCTGTCCCCCGATCGTCGCCGTCGGGCGGTGTCCCAGGGTGTTCGCTCGAACAGGCCATGGGGTGGCTCGACCATGGATTACGCACTGCAGCAACGGAAATTGCATCGTCGGGGCGTCCTATTCGCTTGCTGCTCTCCGGTGGTGTCGACTCCGGACTCCTCGCCTCCTACTTGTGGAGGGCCGGTGCCGACGTCCGTGCACTGACCCTCCGCACACCCTGGGGTGACGAAATCGACGGTGCCTCTCGAACAGCGCGCCACGTCGGTCTGCCGCTCGACGTCATCGACGTCACCGCACAGGAATCGACAGCGGCGATCTACCCGTGCATGCAGCACACTCAATCCGATGATGCAGAAGTCATCACCGTGCATCTGCTGGTGACAGTGGCCTTCGAGTTGGCGCGAGCATGTGGTGCCGACCTCGTGACCGGACTCGGCAGCGATCTGCTCAACGCCGGAAGCGATTTCGGTATGGGCGCAGTCGCCGGCGATCTGAACGAACGTATCGACGACGCCAGCGCATCAGGAATGATGGTGACCGGCCAATTCACCCCAGGGCCGCGCATGTACCACCCGTACTGGAGTCCTGCTCTACTGCACATTCAACAGAGTGTCCCCGCTCAGCTGAAGACAGTCGACGGCATCGAAAAGTACTATCTCCGCGAGCTCGCGGCCTACCAACTGCCCGGTGAGACTGCGTTCGGGAGAAAAGTCGCAATCCACCAAGGGGCGGGTTTGTCAGCGGGGTTGGACGGCGCGCTCGGAGAACAACTGGCTGCCGTCTGTGCCCGAATTCGGGCACAGACGCTCGATGAGGTCCCTCTGGGAGACCACGATGTTGCGGTCGGCGGTGAGCAGCGGTGACGGCAATCGATCCCGGAGATCTCGCGGCAGTGGCCACCCGGGATGGATTCGCTCTGGTCGGCGACGTCAACTTCGGCAGAAGCGACTTCGAGGTCTTCGTGCAGGGGCTCGGGACTCTCGCCACACATCGGTTCGGCACCGGAAGCGCAGGTCTGCTCGATCTCGACGCAAGTCCGCTACCGGACCGCGTCGTCACCGGGCGCAGCGCCCTGCCTCTGCACACCGACGGCACACTTGTCGGGACCTGTCCCAAATACATTGCGCTGTATTGCAATGCTGTCGATCAGCCCACAGGATCCGGACGCACAGAACTCTGTCTGCAATCGGAGCTACTCGATGCGACACTCCCACCGGACCTGAGCACGGTGACCGACGTCGATTGGGAGTACTACGTCACCGACCAATCCCACTTTCCCGACGTTGCGCACCGCTGGCTGTCGATTCCACCTGCAGTGCGATCAGCTACGGGGACAACGCGGTTGAACGTGGCACTTCCGTTCACCGAGGAACGGACCACCCCCGCAGGATGGTCGGTCCGTCTGGCGGGCTCGACCGAAGAAGACAGCCGGGCCGTCTTCGCACGGCTCGATTCCTACCTGCGGGGCAGTGCCAGCTTCTACTCGCACGACTGGGCCCCGGGTGATCTTCTCGTCCTCGACAACGAACAGGTTCTGCACGGGCGGACAACGATCGAACCGGGCAGCGTCAGACACTTGTTCCGAGGACAGATCAATGTCTGACGCGCGAGGGTTCCTCACCGCACTGAACAGCATGCCCGAAAAGGACCAGGACGCACTCCACCAGGGACGACGCCATACGACGTTCGGGGAGCTGTCGGCCGCAGCGACGGCATGGCGGGACGCACTGGCACCGGTGATCGACGAAGGCGACGTGGTCGTCGTCGATCACCACCCCGGGGCCGCAGACTTCATTGCAGCACTACTGGGAACGATGGCCGCCGGCGGCGTGCACCTGGCGAGCCGGACGCGGCATCCAGCATGGGAACGACTGAGCGCACTGGGCCGCCGCTGGCACGCCATCACCGACCACGACATCGACCCCGGCCTGCCTGAACTGGGCTCCGTGTTCGATGCAGCAACCCGAAAGCTCCGATACTGCAACCCAACGCGTCACCACGACGTGACCGAGCACGACGCCGTGCGAGGAAGAATCCTCGAAACATCCGGATCGAGTGGTGAGCCGAAATGGGTGTACTGGACCGAGGAATCGCTGTTCGCCGACCGCACCGACTGGTGCCAGCAGCTCGGTCTGACAGCCGACGATGTGATCATCAACATCCACCCCCTCGATTTCGCGCACGGGATGGACGTTCACGTTCTCGCGGGCTTGCTCTCGGGAGCACCCACGGTGCACCTCGACGCTGGTCTCCCGGCCTCTGCCCTCGCGAGAGCGATTTGCGACTGGAACGGTACCTATATGAGCGCCCTTCCCTCGCACTACGACGCGATCGCAGCGTCACCGGCGGCATCGGAGCGAATGGGTGAACACCTGACCACCGCACTGACGGGCGGGGCTCTCCTGACGCCGACCACTGCACGGCTGATCCACCAGCGGTGCGGAGTCCACCTACGCAGGCTCTACGGGGCCACCGAGTGCGGCATCATGTGCGCAGATCTGCGGCCACAGTTGCAGAGCGCGGCCGAACTGCGACCCCTACCCGGGGTGGAGATGCGAGTGCGCCCCATCCACGGAATCGACGCAGATACCTATCGAGTGGGCGAGCCCGAATTCCGCCGAGCGCACCGAGCAGAAGGCTACTGGGGAGACCCGGACCGTACACAGAGCGCATTCACGGACGGCTGGTACCGAAGCGGGGACGCGGTGATGGTCCATGACAACGGTGCCATCAACGTCCTGGGCCGCATCGATGACGTATGGACAAACAACCACGGTCAACTCTGTTCGGCAGGCGTCCTGGTCGACGAGATCACCGCACTCGACGAGGTGGACGAGGTCGTCGTGTTCGCCCCAACGGCCACAGGAGCAGATAAGCAGACGACAGTACTGTGCCGCCTGACACCCACCGGGGCAGACCTCGGACGAATCCACCTTCGCGTCACCAAAGTGATGAACAGCTACGGTCTCATCGGAAAGATCACTCTGATGTCCGACTGGCCGAAAACGTCTGTCGGCAAGCCCGACCGGCGCGCATTGCTGGCATGGTCCAGAGCGTCCTGACTTCAACATCACACGGATCGGAAAGGGCAGACATGAGCGCCGCGTCCCCACGGGGGTTTCACTGCTGGACAACCCATTTGGGACTCGCAGACGAAGGTAGAGACGACTTCTCCATGGTCATCTCCGACAGGCCGTGCACCTCCTCGGTCGTCTTCACGAAGTCACTGTTCGCCGGCCCCTGCGTCACCTTGAGCAAGACCTCGATCGAGCAGATCAGTCCTCGCGGGGTCCTCGTATTGGCCAAGAACGCCAACGTCGCGACCGGCGCGGAAGGGCTCCGCAACGCCACCGAGATACGCGCATCCGTCGCACGAACCGTAGGAATCGAACCCAACGCCCTGATCATGGCCTCCACCGGAGTCATCGGAGTGCAATATCCGATGGACACCATTCGCACCGGACTCGACGGGCTCGGCCAGGGAACACCACTCGACGCGCACGCAGTGGCCCGAGCAATCATGACCACCGACACCCGCGCCAAGGTCTCCGAACGAACCGTCGGCACCAGCACCATCGTCGGAATCGCCAAAGGTGTCGGGATGATAGAACCGGACATGGCGACCATGCTGTCGTTCGTCTTCACCGACGCCGACGTCCCCCAAAACACCCTCGACCGAATCTTCCGTGACGTCGTCGACCGCACCTACAACTCGGTCTCGATCGACACCGACACCTCCACCAGCGACACAGCAGCGATCTTCGCCAACGGTGCCGCCGGGCCGGTACCCGATACCGCGTTCGAGCAAGCTCTCGAGGAAGTGTGCACGGAACTAGTGAAAATGATCGCCAGCGACGGCGAAGGTGCGACCAAGCTGATCGTCACCACAGTCTCCGGCGCATCGAGCGAGCGCCAAGCGCGCACGGTCGGAAAGTCGATCATCAACTCTCCCTTGGTCAAGACCATGATCCACGGTGAAGACCCCAACTGGGGACGAGTTCTCATGGCCATCGGAAAATGCAGCAGCGAGGTGGACATAGATCCCGGCAAAGTCCGAGTTGCTTTCGCGGACATCGATGTCTATCCGAACTCGTCGCTCGACCAGCAGGCCACCATCGAGGCCGTTCGTGCACACCTGGCAACGGCCACCGTCGAGATCAACATCGACCTCGGAATCGGCACTGACGCCTGGACAGTGTTCGGCTGCGACCTCACCGATGGATACATTCGAATCAACGCGGACTACACCACGTAGATTGCCAGTTACGTTGTGCCACAGGCTGGGAGGACACGTTTGTAAGGTCTCTTCCGGGGAGGGACTCAAACATGGACTACGCCTATAGCGATAGGTCGAGAAACGAGGAGTGGGCATCGGACCTCGACCGGTCGATCCGTGCCGGCAAGTTCTCTAAATCCGACGCCGGACCGCATCGGTGTTCCGACTGCCGTGCCACTGCGACGATGGTCGCAGTAGGCGAGAACCCTGCAAGTCCCAGCGGGGAGTACGCCACTCGACCGCATTTCCGTATTGCGCATCAGTCGGGCTGCGAGATATCCGGTCAAGAGATGCTGGTTCGTAATGGCGTGGTGCATCCTGCAGCAACGCAACTGACAGCAGGGGCGTCGTTCCCAGCCGAACTCGTCCGGAACGAGCAGCGTGAGGTCGTCGATCCCGATGCCCCCGCCGAACAAGTGCGCCAGTCGTCCCGCGGTTCCGACGCCCCTGCGCGTGAGCGCACGAGTGGTTTGAGGCCGAGCCCAGTGTCGACACTCCTACCGATCTGCAGTCATTTCGTCAGCTACCGGCAGGTCGGGTTCGCAGGACGACGTCTCGAACTGCCTGGACGTGGAGCCGGCGAGCATGCCTACAAGGGCCCTTACGACAGGGCTTTCTCCCGCCTCGGCACCAGCGGGTACACCGTCGAAGCGCCGAACCTCATCGTCTACGCCAACCTGATGTTCAGCGTGCCACCAGAGGACACTGGCCAGTACATCGCCCTACCTTTGTTCGCCGGTCCCATCGATTCGAGCGGAAACCGGCCGAGGCAACCGCACCGATTGCGGATCGAATGGTCCGCATGGTCGAAAAGGCGACAGGAGGCGATGCGCGATCGGATCGAGCAACACCGCACCGACGCGAAGCGGTTTCATACAAGAAAAGCGGAAAACATCGTCGTCTTCGCTTACGCACAACGAACGCTCGTCGATACCACGGACTTCGTCGTCGACGACACCTCCGATTTCTGCATCATCGCTGCTCAGCGCGGTTGGGATCGACGCCGCCGATAACCACTCCACGATCGCCCTTGTCCGGACGCCATCGCCTCAGTCAGCAACCCTCCGCTGCAGAACCTCGCAACCGGCCTGTCCGCCGGGATCCAGCTGGTACCACCCCACGGGGGGACATGTCGTTTCTGCAGTACAGTGACCCTATGTGCCGGGCAAAATCCAACGGTGGGCGGCGCTGCCCGAAATGTGGCAGCTACTCCGCTGCTGCGAATGCGAACGCCAACAGGCGGCTGGGCCGCGAAGCGCGCAAGAAAGTCGTCGCGCACCTCAAGGAGCAGGGCCTCGTCGAGACTGCCGCGGCTGTTCAGGCGGCACCACCGAGCATGTTGCCCGAGATGATGGCGGGGCTCGGGATCGACAAGAGCGTGCTCGGCGGTACCCCGATGCCGAGCGTGCATGCCAACCCTCCGTCGGCGAAACTGCTTATCGCTCAGGCTAAGAAGGAACAGCAGAAACTGCTCGGCCCACAACTCTCGGACGCTCAGATCGCGCTCGACGAGGCGCAGAAGCGCGATGCGGCAGCCGAACTCGCAGTGGACGACGCACGCAAAGCGGTCAACCGGGAACGCGCTCGACTGCGCAAGGCGGCCAAGGAGCTCGACGCCGGCACCGGCAGCGCTGCTGATGTCGCCGAGCGCGAGAAAGCTTTCGAAGATGCCAAGACCGCGCACGCCGCGGCGAAGGTCGAGCGCGAGCACGCGGCCGACGATCTTGTGGCGGCGCGGTTCGGGACACGGGTGGACCTGGACCAGGCTGGTTCCGATCGCATGTGTGCCGAGCTGACCGACGCGGACGTCGAAGCCATCGCCCGATCCCACAACCGGCGTTTCGCGGGTGAGGCCACCGACGCTCTCCAAGGCACCGGGTCGTTGTCGCTGGTGGGCCGCGATCGTGACACCTCGGTCTACTCGGCAGCGAAAATTCCCGTCGACACTGGTGACGGCATCACCGAGGTGGAAGGTCGACTTCTCGACGGGGGTACCGGAATCTACAGGCGTGGCCCGTCGGACTTTCTCATCGTCCAGCGCAAGGGCGACGCGTACTACGCGGTGGCATCCGCCAGCAGCAAGCAGCAGGCGCTGGCCAAGGCCAACCGCATCCCGGTGATGACCGCCGTCGAGGCCTTGCCCGACGGCGCGACCGACATGCAGCGCCAGGCACACGCGGTCAAGAGCGATCTCGCGCTCGAGGTTGCCCGCAAAGCCGCCGACGGCAGCGCCAGCACCACAGCGCAGCACCAGCAGATCATCGACAAAGGCATGGACGGCGCGCACACCAAACTGGTCGAGGCCGTGGGAGCGGGCCCTGTCCGCGCCGACATCTACGACGGCGTCAAGTGCCACAAGAAGGCCTTGCGCGAGAAGGCCGCGGTCGCCGCTGGGCGCGCGGCGCACGAGAAGGTCATCGCCGAAGGTGGCTCGACGCAGCAGGCCGACGCCGCCTACGCGGCCGCGCATCGGCGCGCTCTCGGCACGCCCACCCGCGGCGGTGGTGTCATCCCGCACTTCGAGCACAAGATCCCACCCGAGAGCCTCGGGGCCGACAAGCATTCGGCGCTGACACGGTCCGGTATCCGAGCGTTCGGTGTCGAGACCGCGGGCGACTACGAGGTGATCGCCCAACGGGCCGGAGACCTGAAGAAGTGGGGGTTCACGAACTCGTCGGGCACGCTGCAGGTGTCCTCGATCGAGTCGCTGACCGCATCGAACTCGGAGTTCGTCAAGAAGCACCTCGGCAGCAAAGAGCGCGCCGCGCTCACCACGTACACCGGTGGCAGCTACCGGCAGATCAACGCCGCCATCACCGGGCGCGACGCCACACCGCCTCCATCGATCAAATCGACGGTCTCACAACTGGAATCGGCATTCGACAAGTTCAACGAGCACAACCCCAACCAGCAGCCGATGACCGTCATGCGCGGGACGAAAGTGCCGTCGGGGTGGAAGGGCACCGCGGGCGAGTACATCGACCAGGCATTCAGTGTGGGATCGAAGGTGCAGATCGGCAAGGTCACCAGCTGCAGCACCCGCGAGACCGTCGCGCACGGGTTCGCCGGACACCCGCCGTACATGATGGTCATTCGCACCCGCAACGGAATCCCGGTCAAATCGATCTCGCAGTTCTCCGGTGAGGACGAGGTCGTCGTCCCGCCGGGTACCGACCTGCGGTGCGTGAAGATCGACCACAACGGGCTCGGCGGCAAACCGACGGTCTATCTCGTGGCCGAGGATCTCGTCGCCGAAAGCAAGACCGCACCGACACCCATCGGCAACGCAGCCTAGATCCCGCCACCGACACGTACGAACCGATCCCGATACGAAAGGCCCACCATGCAAGCCAATCTCACCACCGAGCAGCTCGACCTCATCCGCCAAGAACTGGCCGCGGGAAAGAGCCCCGACGTCGTGGCCGGCTACTTCGCGCGGGTGGCCGACCTGGAGGCGGACGAAGAGGTCATCGTCCGAGACGCCGCCTTGGCCATCTCGCGGGGCGAAGAGGTGACCTCGAGTATCACCGACGACTAGAACAATACAAGGTGAGCGTGTAAGGTTGGCGTCGACTTATCCGCTCCGCCCACGGGAGGCACCCATGACCGACGCAACGACTGCGACTCGATACGCCAACGCGCTCGTCGGTGTCGCTGCAGGGGACGCCTGGGGCTACCAAGTCGAGTTCACCCAGTACGCGAACATGCCCAGCTATCCCGTCGCGCCGCCACCCAAGCTTTGGCGCATCTCCGACGACACGCAGATGACGTTCGCGGTGCACGACGCACTCGTCGACGTCGACGATATCGACGACATCGACGCCGTCACCGCAGCGCTCACGGCTCGATTCCAGGAATGGAAAGCGAGCCCACAAAACTACCGCGCCCCCGGCCGCACGTGCATGGGATCGCTGACGAACCTCGCCGCCGGTGCTCGCTGGTACGAGAAGGACGGCGCAATTACCTCTGCCGGGTGCGGCGCGGTCATGCGCCTGGTCCCCACCGCCTTCGCCGACGATGCCCACTGGCTCGGCCTGACCGCACTGCAGGCGCTGATCACCCACAATCACCCCCGTGCCGTGACCTCGGCGCTACTGCTCGCCGACGCCGTCCGCAACGCCCCCGCCCGGGCGGGAAATCTGCTCATCTTCGCGATGGCCGAAGCCGCGGCCCTCTACGACGGCACCAGTGCCTGGCTCGAAGATTCGTACCTGCGCCGAGTCCTTGCACCGCTCACCGACGACGTCGCCGGGTACCTCGTCGCCGGGCTCGACGACCGCGTCACCGACGCCCTGACAGCCGCGCTGACGGCCCAACGCGAAATCCGCGGCCTCGACCCCGTCGAGTACGGAGATCCGTGCTTCGGGATCGGACAGGGCTGGGAATCGGCCACCGCAGTCGCACTCGCATTACTGGTCGCAGACCAGGCGACCGGCCCGAACGCACCCCTCACCCCGGCCGACGGCCTCGGCTGGGCAGCAACGAGCAACGGCGACTCCGACTCGATCGCCTCGATGGCCGGAGCGCTCATCGGTGCCGCCAGCTCCGAGCCCTTCTTCTGGACGTCGACTGCGGGACTCGACCTGAAGTTCGAGCGCCGCTACGCCAAAGCTCTCACGCTCGCTGCGCGATCTCAGGTATCGGCAGGCGGAGCGGCGCGGACAGCGAAGAAGGTAGCTGCTGGCCCGGTGTAACCGGCGATGGCCGCGATGTGCAGATGCTCGTTCTCGGCCCGACCGAGCAAGAGCGCGCCTCGTAGTTTCACCTCGTGCTCTTCGGCCAGAGGGGAGGATGTGACCGTGTCTGACGCAGTGGAGTACCAGCTTGCTCTCTCCCTGGCTTTGCCCGAGTACGTCTACCTGGAGACGGTCACACGGCTACGGGTCGACGCGGAGTTCCTGATGGCTCACGGCTTCGGGCCGGATACGTACGACGGTCGCTGGATGCAGCTGCCGCTCGATGTTCAAATTGGTTGGGCTCG
The DNA here is from genome assembly GCF_003688915.1 of Rhodococcus sp. SBT000017. Classification (NCBI taxonomy): domain Bacteria; kingdom Bacillati; phylum Actinomycetota; class Actinomycetes; order Mycobacteriales; family Nocardiaceae; genus Rhodococcus; species Rhodococcus sp. SBT000017. Next base: position 15,438 of record NZ_REFU01000005.1, on the reverse strand, counting down.
TGCCGAGAGTCCTGTCCACCGTGCCGTCGATCTGGCCTTCGCTGCTTCCGAGGCGCTCGACAAGTTTGTTCGCTACGACCGAGACAAACCGATCGCCGATGGCCGTCCTGAAATTCCTCAAGTCACCACAGTCGCTGTGTGCGTCTTTCCCGTTCTCGACCCCGATGCAGCCAGGAACCAGGAAGATGGGTTGCTCGACGTGATGACCCTCGCCCGCTGCATTGTCTTCGACGTCGTCAGATCAGTGCGACTGATCACCGGAATTCCGTTGCAGGACTTGGCATACACGGAACTTTCGCCGATCGTACCCACTCTCGTGGGGGCTCGAAAGCCGGACGGTTCTGCGACCTGGGGAGACTCGGCAGTAGTGCTGTTGCAGCACCACGCGAAAACGCTCATTTCGGGAGAGAAACTCCCAGCGGAGGCCGTTGAACTGACTCGGCACGCGTTCTATCAATTCGCGATCACCAGACCGGCAGTTGTCGTGCGTGATCACATCGGTCGAGCCGATGCCCGTGCCGAACTGGGCGACTATGCAGGAGCGATCGTCTCTTTTGCTACCGCGTGTGAAGTGATGTTGGACAATTTGCTGACAGCGCTGCTGTGGGAATCCGGGCAGTCTCCTGCCGAGGCCGCCGCGAACTGGAACAACTCTGCAGCCACACGCGCGAAGACCAGATTCGCTCCTCTATTGGGCGGTAACTGGAACTTCAACAGATCCGTGCCGCTGAAGGCATGGATGATCGACGTCGCCAAGCCTCGTCATCGCATCGTTCACGCTGGCGACAACGCGGACGTTGCTGCGGTGCAGAGCGCACGAACCGCGACGGATGGACTGTTCGCCTTCGTCGCGGAGACGCTTGTCAAACGTGGCCCGGAATACCCGAAAACTGTTTCGCTGTTGCTGGGACACGAATCGATCAGGAGATATGGCGGAGCGAACGTGACGATGCTCCTCACCGCGCACGAAGAACACAACGACATGTGGGAGCGGGAGTTTCGGGACTGGCGAAAGATGTGGGTAGACCACGTTTGGGGTGACGTGGGAGAACTCGAGTAGCCCGGAGCTGGCCGGGTTCCCATGTGGTGTCGGGTCGTTGGCTCAGTCTGGCCTCTCGCTCTGCTGTGGTGATCGATCGGGGGTCTCGTCCATCCACTTGTCGATCACGGCCATGAACACGGCGCGACGTTGCTTCTTGGCCGGTGCGATTCCCACTACATGCTGCTCGACCCGGTCCACCCATGCGCTCGGAAAATCCCACCGCAGCTTCTCCATGCTCGGGGTGGAGGCTGGGGCGCGAGTGGGGGGCTCGCGCAACTCCGTTTCGGGAAACAGCTCCAGAAGCGAGAGCATCTGTACCGTGGTCGGTGAGATCAATTCCCCGCGTGTGGCCCAGTCGATGATCGTGTTGTCCGCGCTCTGCACGCAGATTCCCTTTTTGTGGACGAAGTCGTTTCGGGTGAACCGCAGTTCTCCGAAGAACTTCGAACTGATGTCCTCTTTGGTCCATGGCTTGCCTGTCGGGTCCGAGCCGTGGGCGCGGGCCAGGCGGGGCCGGTACACGTCTTCCCAAGAGGTATAGACGCTGTTGAACCACTGGGCGTAGGACATTCTGAACAGCGCAGGTGGGGAGCCACCGGTAAACAGTGTGTGCATACTGGCGGACATATTGAGGGGGGTCATCACCGATGCAGGTGCCATGAGCAGGCGTTCCAGGACGGACATTTTGACGGTCGAGATGCTGGATTCCGATGTGAACTGGACTTTCGCCACGTCCAAATAGTCTCCCGGGTTCTTCCCCTCAGCTTTGTTCCGCTGCCAAGTCGCGAGCCTGTTGACCAGGGCATGGTTCGCCGTCATCGTTGACAGCAGCGAGATTCGGTATTCGTGTTTGAAGTCCGCGATTACCTCATCGACTGTCCAGATCTGCACTTTGTCGTCGCTGAGCTCCGCGCGTGCATCGGTGGCCGACCGAGTGATCGCAGTGAGGGCGCTGAGCAGTCCGGACTGCGCCATGCCCCCTACGTCCAATGCGCAGAACCAGTTGATTTTCTCGAAGAATGGGGAGAGTGCCTCGTCGAGGGGAGACCCGGGCGTCGGTGCGTCAGTAGTGGTGGCATCGGCAACGTCTTCTATGGCACCTTGCAGGGCGGCAACCGTTGTGTCGGGGGGGAAGTGATCGCCTTCTGCCGCAATGAGATCCAGAAGAGGTTGCATTATTCCGATGACTTCGTTGGCGCGCTCGGTCCATCGGGTGTTCTGATCGGAAAGTGACATTGTCGAATTCTAGTGACGGTAGGCGTTGCGTCTTGCGTGAACCGTCAACGTTGTTTCGGAACAGCACTTCTCGATATTGACAATACAAGGTGAGCGTGTAAAGTGGGCGTCATCACCAACCGAGAGGGGAACCCCATGAACAACTTCGACGCCGCAGGCTCCACCGCAACCGACACCGCTCCCGCAGATCTTTCTGCCGACTACCCCGCGGACGGCTGCCTGGTCGCCATCGCCGAGGGTGGCACCGTCCGGCGCGGCTGGATCGTCGTCGAGCGCGACGACCTCGAGGCTGCAAGCGAGACCGTGTGGGTTGCGTTGACTCCCTTCGAGCCTGGCCCTCTGTGGACCGGACGCGTTGCGTGCGAGGCCATTACGGTCGAGCAGGACACGGCCCCCGAGTGGTGGTGCGAGCAGGTGGCGAACCTGATGCAGGCGCTCGTTCGTGCCGATCACGCAAGCGCCGCGCTCGTCGAGGACGCACACCGCTGGGCAGACGAGAACAGTCTGTGCGGGGTGTTCGACAGCTTCATGCGCGAGCACGCACTGCCTCCTCGCCGCCGTGAGTATCACGCACCGACGACGGTGACGCTGACTCTGGACCTGTCGGTCCCGGTCGTCGCCCGCTACGGCGAGGACGCGCAGGCCCTGCTCAATCAGAACCTGGTCGAGCAGGCCGTACGTCAGCGCTTCGGTGGTCTGCGCCGCTACGGCCTCACGATCGGCGACTACACCGCAGGCGAACTGCAGGAGTCGATTTCGTAGCTCACTCTGGCCTTCCTCGGCCCCGGCCGACACGTTCATCCGTGTCGACCGGGGCCGTCGTCGTTTGTGGTCGAGTGCGACGGCTCCGCGCTTGCAACAATACACGGTGAGCGTGTAAGGTTAAAGCACAACGAACGAAGGGGGACAACATGTCCGACACATTCACAGCAATCACCGTCACCGACGCAGCCGAGATCGTGACCGCGCCGCGGCAGGGGGTCGAGACCAGCGGCATGGAATTGGCCCGCGCACACGGAACCCACTACATCGAAGACTCGGTGGGCGTCTATCTCATGCGTGACCCGGCAGGCTCGAACCGCTGGGTGCTCGACCCCACGACCATCTCCGGCGAGGCACTGGATTCGACGTACGCCAACGGCCCGGAACACGGCAACTGCGAGTGCGGTCGGCCGAACGAGTGCGAGCGGATCGCCTCGCACATGGGCCGTAGAGCAGCCCTGCCGAACGGTGAGGAGCTGCTGGTGATGCTCGCGACCGCACTCGGCTATGAGCTGCACCCGATCTCCTGACAGGCCGAGCGGGGGTGGTGCCACATCGCACCACCCCCGCTCGCCGCCACCGCCCCCGCTCGACAGATCGCCACGAAAGGACGTCCCCCATGTCCGCACTGACCATCACCCACACTCACGCCGACGGCACACTCATCGACGGCACCGCCCGCGGCGACGGCACCGCACAGATCCTCAAAGCTCAGGGCTGGCGCTGGTCCCGCACCCTCGGAACCTGGTACATCCGGCACTCACGCGACCGCAGAGCCGACACCGCACAGATCGACCGGACCGCAGCCGCCCTGCGCGCCGACGGATCCGACGTCGACATCACGATCGACGACACCTACCGCACCACAGCCGAGGTCGAAGCAGACAAGATCGACCGACAGGCCGCACGCGTCGACGCACTCGCCGCGAAAGCCAACCGCAAAGCAGTCGATGCCGAGACAGCCTGGGCCGCAGACAAAGCCGCGCACGCCGCCCTTCCCCCGGGCGGAGAACCGATCAAGATCGGACACCACAGCGAAAGTCGACACCGCCGCGCCCTCGACAAGTCCTGGAACGCCCTCGGAAAAGCCGTCATGACCGAACGCGAATCCGCCGCCGCACGCGGCCGAGCCGACGCCGCCACCCACACCACCTCAGCGCGCTACCAGCCGCAGACCGTCGCCCGCCGCATCGACAAGCTCACCGCCGAACTCCGCAGCCTCGAACGCACACTCGACGGCCACACCCGAACCCTGTTCACTAACAGCCAGACCGGTCAGAAGATGCTCGAGGAGCACGCACCCGCCCAGGGAGCGCACCGCGACCGGGTGCTCGACGAGATCGAGCACACCGAGGACGAGCTGACCTACTGGCAGGCCGTGAGGGCCGAGCAGATCGCGTCCGGGAAAGTCCAGACCTACAGCCGCGACACCGTCGCCGTGGGCGACCTCATCCGCTACGCCGGGCACTGGCACCCCGTCCGCCGCGTCAACACCAAATCCGTCACCATCGGCTCGATCGTCGGCGGAAGCGGCACCGACCGCGTCGTCTACACCGAGATCCGCGGCCACCGCACCGCAGCCGAGCGCGACGACGCTTCCGCGACGAGCAACGACGTCGCCTGACCGCCCCACAAGCCCACAGGCAGCCGAACAGGCCGCAAGGGAGCATCTATGACCGACAGCATGGCCAACCGGCACGGAGACGAACTCAGGATCGGACAGAACTGGCGCGACCATCCGGCGCGGACCACCCGACGCACACTGCGCATCGACCGCTTCGACAACGTCGGAACCGCCTACGCCGCAGCAGTCTGCACCGTCATCTCAGCGCACGACCAGGACACCGGCGAGATCACCGAACCCGGCCGCGAGGTGAGCATCAAGATCGACAGCCTGCACACCACCGCAACCGGCAAGGGCTACCTGCGAGCGGACACCGACAGCGCGTGACGAACCCGGCGGCTGGATCGAACCTGACGGACCCGACCGGCACCATTACACCTCGATTGCGGATCGACACGAGGGGCGAGAAATGAAAACCACGTCGAAGCACGCACGACACCAGGCATACAACATGCTGTCCTGGATCTGCCTCGTGCTGGTGATCGCGATGTCGGCATACGCAGGAGCGGCCGGGGCGGTACCGATGTGGCTCGCGGTCACCAACGTCATCGTGTTCGGGGCCATCGCCGTACACGCGATCCGCACAACCCGCCGGTGAACGCGCCGGGCCGCAGTCTGAGCGGCGAATAGAGGCGCACCTGTAGCGGTGCGATCCGCAACGAAAAAGCCCCCATCCACGTGGACGGGGGCTTTTCGGCTGTCTCCGGCACGCGTCAGGGTGCCGAATACTGGGGATGAGCTGGGTCAGTGTGCGGCGTCGTAGGCCTCGACGATGCTCTCGGGGATCCGGCCGCGATCGCTGATCTCGTAGTCGTTGTCAGCCGCCCACTGCCGGATCGCACGCGTCTGCGCGGGATCACGCTTCGTGGCGGTGAAAGATCTCTGCGTAGTGGACGCCGCGACAGTGGGGGAGGGCTTGCGTTTGCGGCCACCTACACGGGTGGCGTGCTCGATGTAGTAATCGAGCTTGCGGTGAAACTCGTTGGCGTTCTTAGACTTTAAATCGATTACGTACTCGACACCGCTGATCGCGAATTCGATCGTCTCACCCGACTCGTCGTCGATGACCGAGCCATCGATATCGTCGACCAATTGAGTTGTTACCTGCCTGGCCACAGTGGAGGTCCTTTCATTGAAGAAATAAGCTTGTCGGGGGTGTGCAAGCGTCGTTGCGTATTCTTCCTGCCTATGCGGAGAGCGGATCGGCCGGCACCAGGGGTGGTCGCAAATTCGTCCTTTCCCTTGCCGGTGCCGGGACGAGGTCACTCATCTGGACAGGCTACTGCCCGGTCGCTTACCAGTGGGAGATTCTGGGAGGGTTACGGAGGCCTGCTCCTTAGGGCGGGGTGAACCAACGTGCTCCATGTCAGGTGCGGCAAGAGAGATAACAGGAGTACCAATGGCGGACGTCTTCCCACTTCAGGTCACCCGCGCGGTGTGCAACGTGTTAGCTCAAACCGAGTACCCAGGGCTAAGTGGTTCGGAGCTTCGAGAGCTGCTTCATGCAGCCAAACTCAACGATCTAGCCGCTGGCCCGAACAAACGCACACAACTTCTCACGACTCTCCACAACGCGCAAGTAGAGCGTAAAAGTGGCAGCACACTCATTGCGTACTTGAATGCGGCAATGGACCCGCTTCGATACGCCGATAATCCTGCGCGCTTTTACGCATTGCAGGCGGAGCTCAATGCTGTCTTGGTCTTGGCTGGCTTCCGGGTCAACGACGCCGGCCAGATGGCAACAGCGAGGCTAAAAGCGAAGAATCTCACTGAGGCTGCTGAGCTTGCTGGTGTGCTGGCAGTGGAGCTACGTCGCCGGGGGTGTCACCCCACCGTGATGAGATATTGCTCGGAGGAGTTGCTGCGCAAGTCGTTGTTCCACGCGATCGGAGAAGCGTCGAAGAGTATTCCGGACCGACTTCGGAGACACACCGGTCTGGGCCTAGACGGTGAAGACCTATTCACAGCCGTGTTTGGTTCGAAGAATGCCACGCCAAAGATATTGATCAATGCATACCGTTCCGACTCTGAGCAGGCCGAGCATCGGGGGTTCAAGAACTTGTTGACCGGTATCCATGGTCATTACCGGAATCCCCGCGCGCACAACACGCGACTTGGCTCAAGTGAGTCTGAGACAGATTTCTATGATGCATTCGCACTTTTTTCGTATGTACATCGCCGGTTGGACTCCGCGGCAGTCGCAGTATGACAATGATCCGCGGGCGCGACGATCAGATAATTGCTCCTGACGGAGTGATCGACGGGCGTTCCTTTGGTCAAGTACGTCCCGAGTACGTCGCGTCAGGCGTGCGAGGTAAGAGAGAATGAATGGCGTGGAACGGGCAGTCGATTTCTTCCGTGACCGCCACATGCTTTGCGGGCACTGTGGCCGTCGATGGGTTGCCGACCTCGAATGGATCGATCGGTGGAGCGACAGCCAGGAGAGCTGCCCAGGATGTGGGGTGACCTGTGAGGCTGAAGCTGGGCCCCGAGTAACTGTCGATCCGGACGATTTTGCCCTGCAAGACGACGAGATCACCCAATTCGCTTGGTACCACACCAGCACGCATCCGGATTGGCCTGACTTCGATCCGGCGGCATCACTCAACGACGACAGCCGGGCGGACATGAAAAGTGATGCTCTGCTCGATAACTGGGTCGACGTGAAGCGAGCAAAAGCGCTGCATGTCGGCACGTACGAGGCGGCGGTAGAGAACATGCTTCGGCGTATCTACGACCATCAGGACGAGCCCGGCACACAGTTCTATCTCTACCGGTTGCATCTCGTTCCCACGGTCGCAGTTCGGGCAGGTTGGATTCCAGACCCTGGGAATTGGATGGGTGACGTGATGCTGGACGAGGTGTGTCCGCCAGGTGTGGACGTTGCCCGCTACCGCAACGATCGCGAAGATGCCGGCGGGATCTCTCTCGCTCTCGGTCGAACAGCGATCCTGTCGGTGCAGCGCATCGAAATACCGTTGCTGCTCGACGAAGACTCCGGTTGGGTCGCGGCTGCCGTTCGGGAGCTCAAGGAGGCCGGGGCAGAACCGCCGACGTCAGGCGTGATCAGGCGCGATGTGACGTCTCCCCGGTACGAGAAGGCTCGGGAGTTGGTCGCCCCGCTCGCCGAGCGGCTACCTACGAGCCTGGGGCGTCAGTTTGTTGCCGCAACCGCGTTCTACGCTCGCTCGATTGAAGACTGGGCGGCATATGTAATCGGGCTGATAAACATCATTCTCGCACCAGAACAGGCTTTAGCCTGGCGCTTTCATGGTGATCTGTCTTCGTCCCGTGTCAAAACTGAAGAAGGGTGCTCCGACCTGCGATAATTCGACTTGTCTAAGGTTGAATATTCACGTGATCGAGGAGCACCCTTCAGGTGAGCAAGTCTACGTCGTCGTACCCGACCTTGTCCGTCGATGCCACCGGAACCGGAATCGTGTCGCACGCCGGCGCGGTGACACTGCTCCGAACAGCTGAGGTCACAGGCCTGAGCTCCGAACTGTCCGCGGCATTGATGCCGTGGCGGAAACCGTTGGCGCAGTTCGATCCCGGCAAGATCATCACCGACCTCGCAGTGTCGTTAGCGCTCGGTGGCGACTGCCTCGCCGACATCGCGACCCTGCGCGAGCACACCGGCGTGTTCGGGGAAGTGCCGTCCGATGCGACCGTCTCCAGACTGATCGCCACGTTGGCCGCCGATGCACCCGCAGTGCTGACCGCGATCGACACCGCCCGCGCGACAGCACGCGCATCGGCATGGAAACATGCCGGCAAGCATGCACCCGATCACGACATCACCGCGGACAATCCGATCGTCATCGACCTCGATGCGACCCTCGTCACCGCACACTCCGACAAAGAGCTCGCAGCACCGACATACAAGCGAGGGTACGGCTTTCACCCACTACTCGCCTTCGTCGACCACGGACAGTCCGGCACCGGCGAGCCCGTCGCCGCGCTGCTGCGCGCCGGCAACGCCGGCTCGAACACCGCCGCCGACCACATCGACGTCACCCGCGCCGCGCTCGCGCAACTAACGTTCACCAACGGCAGCCGGCCCGGCAAGAAAGTGCTGGTCCGCACCGATGGAGCCGGAGCCAGCCACGCGTACCTGTCCTGGCTGCACAAGCAACGGGTTTCCTACTCGATCGGGTTCGGACTCACCGACGCCATGGTCACGGCGCTGAGCGAGGTCCCCGATGACGCCTGGTCGGTCGCAGTCGACGCCGAAGAACAGGTCCGCGACGGGGCATGGGTCATCGACGCCACCGGCGTCCTCGACCTGTCGACCTGGCCACCGGGGATGCGTGTGGTGATCAGGAAGGAACGCCCGCACCCCGGTGCGCAACTGCGCTTCACCGACACCGACGGACTGCGGCTCACTGCATTCGCCACGAACACCGTACGAGGCAAAGTTCAAGACCTCGAACTACGGCACCGCCGCCGTGCCCGCTGCGAGGACCGGATCCGTATCGCGAAAGATACTGGGCTGAGCAATCTTCCGCTGCACGGGTTCGACCAGAACCGAATCTGGCTTGCCATCGTCGCTCTCGCCCTCGAACTCACCGCGTGGACTCAGATGCTCGGTTTCACCGACCACGACGCCCGCAGGTGGGAACCGAAACGGCTACGTCTGCGAATCTTCTCGATCGCCGGCCGCATCGCCAACCACGCCCGTCGCACCCACCTGCGACTATCCAAAGATGCGACTTGGTCCGACCTGATCATCACCGCACTGACCCGGTTGGCGGCGCTACCCGCGCCCGCCTGACCCCAACCCACCGACCGATCGACCCGAAAGACCCGTCTCGGACAGTGGAACCGAGCGCCCAGCCGAACGATATCGGCAGAGTCACCACGCCCGAAGTCACCATCGAGCTCGAAAACCGCAATCTCGAACCGCTCAGGCCGACACATCGGCCTCATGCAAGATCGAGGTTAGCAGCACTCGACAGGGCGTTGGTTCGATACCTATGAGTCGACGGTCGCCGGTCTGGGCTGGTTGCAGTTGGACACCTCGGGGCGTCCTATCGTGAGGGCACACGCGCGAACCAGGAGTGAGTACTGATGGACAACATTCTGCTTTGGGTTACCGCGGTCGGTGCCGTAGCCACCGCCATCGCGACAATCGGGCTGGTGGTGGTCGCGCACAAGACGCTAGGAGGAGCGAAGGACCAGTTGACGCTGCTGCGCGAGCAAGCCGAGCAGGAACGGCGACCGTACGTCGTGGCTGACATCGTTCCTGGGCTGCACGGCCCCGGCAGCACCGATCTGGTGCTCCAAAACCTAGGGCGGTCCACCGCACGTGGGGTCCTTGTCGACATCGGGCAGTTGTCTAAACGCAACGACACAGACCACATCAGCGACCCCTTGAGGCGCTACCTCAGGAACCCACGAACATTGGTTCCCGGTGCCCGACACAGGGTGATGTGGCACGACGTCGGCAACCCTGAGACCGGACGAGCTGCCTCCGGCGTGTCCGACACCGTCCCGGCGCGTATCACCTACACCGACGACAACGGCACCGAGTACTCGGAAACGAACGAGCTGGGGATCGAGGACATGACGTCGGTAAGCCCAGTTCCGACCACGGGACCACGCGTATTGGGGAGCAACAGTGAACTCGCGGATATTGACCATGCGCTGCGGGCAATCGCGGGCCACGTCGGAGAACTACGACGATGACCACGCTCACTGATCCGGATTGAAAGAGCTGCCCTCGTTCTTGGAGAGGGGTCCCCTATCGCGCTGTGTGCGTTTCTGACGAGTCGGGTCAATGGTGGCGTCTGGACTGTCTGATCCGAAAGTAGCGTGCCCGTGGCTGGTGTCGGCCGTGACCGGAAGTGAAGCGGCTACGTTGGCGGGGTCGATCCACTTGCCTGCTCGCGGTAGGGCACGCGGGACGGTTCCACGTCTATCCGTGATTGTCCTGAACCAGCTCTCGCCGAGTAGACAGCACCTACCATTCGCAGGTGGAGGAATTAGATCCGGCTTGGCGTGGATGGAGCGATGCGCAGGAGACTGCGGCGTTCGACGAGTGGTGTTTGGCGCGATCCGATATCGCTGCGTTCCATCACTTGACAGCGCGGTGGTCGACGAAGGCTATCGACAAGATGTTGGCTGCGATCAACCAGAGTCCCGGCACCGGAGACGAGCCCGATCCGATTGATATTCTTTTCAGCCAACTGCACAACGTGATGCCGCACGACTACGACTGGATGCTGCGGTCGGCGACCGTGAAGGACTCGGTGACGGCGTTCGAGGTGTATCTCGAATCGGCGGCAGCGGAAGTGCTACACCAACACGACCTCGAGTGGGCCGTTCGCGCTGACAGATCGGTGAATTGGGGTGACCTCAAGTCGTTCTATACCCGCCTCGGCGTCGACGTCGATACCGAAGAGGTGCGACGGGTTCGCGACCTGCGTCACACTTTGGTGCATCGACGTGGAGCGCTGAGAACAGAAGACGATCGAAAGCAGTTCCATACGCGCGACGGACTCATCGTGGACCTGGACCTCGACTACGTAAAGCAGTCGACCAGCGTATTGACGGAGGTTGTCCAGGCAGCGGAGCAGGCGGTGGTGCCCTACGTCTTTACATCACGACGTGAGCCGAGCCTCTCGCACGCGAACAAAGTGCGTCCGCGTGTGAGAGGACGCACGGGTCAGTAGACCCTGCAGTTGATCCGACTAAGTGACCTATATCGGATAAGACCTATATCGGTTAAGCTGTGGTCATGGGAAAGCGTCGGACCAGGGCTCGTGTCGATATCGCGGTGGAGTTACTGCGTGATCGGCGTGGTGTGCATTGGGGGTACGAGTTGTCGCGTAAGGCCGGTGTGGGTGCGGGCAGCATGTATCCGTTTCTGGGGGAGTTGTCCGAGTCGGGCTACCTGACGGACGGTTGGGAGGATCCGGCGGAGTGTGTCGATCGGCCTCCGCGCCGGTACTACCGGCTCACGGACGACGGGATTCGATATCTGTTGGACTTCGTCGGCGGCGCGAACGCGCCCGTGAAGCGCAGCACGAAGGCCGCCACCCGTGTGGCTGGCGTGCTGCGGGCGGTGACGCCATGAGTATCGGGGAGCTGTTCGGGTGGGGAACGATCCTGGTTGCGCTGCTGGTGGCGTTCGTGCTCGGTGCCGCGCCGGTGTTCGCGGTTCGGCTTATCGGGGCGATCTACCCGAAGAATCATCCGCGTCGACCCGAGTTGATCGCTGAGTCGGCCCATGTGAACAAGGGGTTGCGTCATATCGGGGAGCAGTGGCGATGGCTGGGAGAGATGTTTGGTTTGGCTGTCGTAGAGGGAGTTCCCTTGCGGTGGGCAAGCTCTCGCAGGAGACTGCGGGGTTCCTACTCCGTCTCGATCGACTCTTACGTCCACGAGGATGTAGGGGTCGGCCTGTCATCGGACGTATTGACAGACGAATTCTATTTCAATAAACGGCAGCGGCTCTCCTACAGGTTCAAGGCAGAACCACCTGACGGCTTTTTGCACGTAAGAGGTAATAGAGCGGTGTTTGTGTTCGTCACGAGCGAAACGGGCCTGAGAGCGGTGCGGCAGAGACTGCGGCAGAGACTTCATCCAGTTCGATTCACGGCGGAGGTGACGACGGATCGGGCTACCGATTCTTGATGTTCTTCAGTCTGGGTTGGCTTCTTCTCTCCTAAGTCGCCCCCTCGATGACCCCGCCGATCCTTGGGTTCGGTGGGGTTTCTTGTTGTCGCGCCGTGCTTGGGCTGGGGTATGGCATGTCCCGGTCGTCGGTATCGGGGTGTGCGTGATGTGGCTGTGGGTGCATTGAGCTGGGGATATGGCACATCCCCTGTCTTTGTGTGCTCTGGTGGTGGGTCCGCCGGCATGCTCGGTTGAGGTGGGGTGCCGGTGTCTGGGTCCTCGGGCCGAGGGCCCTGTCGGCTGTGTTCTTTCGACGTTTGGTTCCTAGATGTGGGTTGGGTCGTGGATGTCGGGGTTTTGGTCGACCATGTCGTGTTCCAATGCGACGGCGAGTGTCTGGCGGAGCGTTGCCCGTCGACGCTGATTTTCGCCACAGTTGTCGACAATGATCTCTCGAACCTGCTGGACAGCAGCGTTATCGGCGTCGTTGTCGCCGAGCCTGAGCCGAGCTGCAAAATCGATCACGTTTGCGTCGGAGTTATCCGGGAGGGTGAACTGGATGATGCGGTCGATGGCTGATCGAAGCGTTGAGTCGGGCGTTGAGTCCGAGCCGGATTCGCCGGAGGGTTCAGTGTTCGGCCGGCTCATGTAGGCGTCGAGCTTGTTGCTTGCGGTCGCTCCCACAGTCCCGGAGTCGGCCTCGACGAGGCCGTTGAGGAAGGTGCGGACCGCCCCGGGGCTGTTGTCGGCAATGGACGCGTCGACTTCTTGCCAAACCGTCTTTCTGATTGCTTCGGATTGCTCCATGAGCGGAGCCAGGGTTTCGGCGAGGCCTGTGATGTGGCTGCCCCGCGGGCCCCTGATCAACTCAAGTGCTATGTGCACCAACCGCTTCTGGTACTTCGGAGTGTTCGCGGCGAACCCATCCTTGAGTGCGTCGACGGCCAGGGTAGACCCCGGCATCACGAAACGATTGACCTTGTTGTGGTGGTTCGCGTCGGTGAGCAGTTGAAGAAGAGAATCGCGTTTGCCGGTGAGGTCGGAGAAGACGTAGCCGGCTGCGAGGAGCCAGGTGTGTCGCCAGTGTGCCGAGGGGATGAGTCGGGCGAGAGTATCGAGGTCGTCCCCGCGGACCATAAGGGCCGTGGCGGCGAAGAATTCAGCGAGACTCCGTACCTCGAATGCCACCCCGTCTCCGCGAGGGACGAGGAGGACCAGGCGCTGCCGGGTGAGTTTGACGATCTGCTCTATCAGTTGTTCGGGGTTGGGTTGTTCCTCGGCCTCGAGGATGCGGCGGGCGATGCTCTCGAGGTCGGATATTGGCAAGATGGAGTCAGAATCCCCGGCGTATTCTGCACGAGCGTGGATGGCGAGTCCGCATTGTTGGTGGAGCTGGTCCAGTTGAGTTCGGTAGCGGCGAATGACGTCACCGATTCCGGGTGGTTTGGTGCTCTCCCGCGCATGGATGACGGCGTAGTAGTTTTTGAAGAGCGCATATCTGCTGTCGGGTATTTCGGTCGCTTGTTCGAGCAGCAGACTCAGGATTGTCACCTGCAGCGGGGAGGTCATCAGGCGTGCGGTGTCGGGACTACGTGACGCCTTGCTCAGGCGTACCAGTACTTCGTCGCGGCGATCGGGGTTCTCAGCGAATCGTGTTTGTAGGAGGCGGGAGGCGTAGCCGAGGGCTTGCTGCGTGGTCAGGGGGGTGAGCCGGAGCTCTTGATAGTTGATGCGCTCGTCGTTATCGAAGCCGATGGGGCGAGAGGTACACACGGTCAGGACATCCGCCTGGTGGGCTGCCATTTCGTCCAGAAAGTCCGAAATTCGTTGCGTAACCTCGTCGCGGTTGGTGGCAGAAGCGACTTCGTCCATTCCGTCGAGCATGAGAAGCAGCGGCCACGTTTCGAGCAGTCGCAGGGCGTCGGGAACGGTGATGGGGTCCGACGCTCGGTCGTTGATCGTTTCGACGATGTGTTGCAGAAGAGTGGGTTTGACCGGCTTGCTTACCTGGTCCGCGAATTCACTCAGTACCACCCTTACCGGTAGCCGGTGCAGCGACGGAGTGGGGAGGCCGGCGTCCGCGAATGCGGCCGAGATCCGGCTCGCCTTGTCGGCGACGGCGCGCGTTACGCGGGCTGATGCAGCGTCCTTTACTAGTGCGACGCGATAGATCTGGCATAGCAGACGTGACAGTGTGGACTTTCCCGAACCCGGTCCGCCGAGTATCACTACTCGATCTCGGGCCGCGGGATCGAGCACGGGGGAGAGAACTTGGTCTGCCCGTGTGACGAGGGAGCGAAGGGCCGTGTCCGTGCTCGACGCCCGTCCGATTCGCACGTCATGACGTCTGTGTATCTGTTCTGTGGCTGAGTCGAAGAAGGTCGATGGCAAGTCGACGGCTACGTGGGCCAGGTCGAGGTGGGTGTTGGTGAGGTCACCCGATTCGCCGAGCTCTACCTTGGTGTCGGAGGAGAGTGCTCTCGCGATGTGGCTGATCCACGCTGAAGCAACCTTCCGGTCGGTCTGGCTGACATGGTCGAACAGCCGCGACAAGACGTCGCCCGGCAGTATTAGATCGGCGTAGCGACGAGAGATTTCCTGATTGTCTTCCAGTAGCCGGTCCAGCTTGTCGGCATGCCACAGGTCGTAGTCCTTGAACTTGGGCATCCCGATCTTCTTGTTGGTGCGCGGGTCGACCCGATCTCGGTAGTCGGCGAACAATCGCCTCAGCCGGTCCTGCCCGCCATTTTCCTCGACAGAGGACACCGAGACATTGGTGGCGATGATGAAATACTCGGGTTGGTTCTTGTAGCGTTTTTTGCTGCGGTCTACCCACAGATCGAGTTCGGCGGTGACCTGTTCAAAAAACCATTTTTGATCCGCCGGGGAGCCGTTCAGCTGCGATTTGTACTTCGCTTGAATGACCCCGTACCCGTCCCACTCTCCCTTGCCGGCCATATCGATCGAGCCACGGAAAGTAGCTTCACGCCCACCGTCCGGACCGTCCCCGAAGATCTCGACACCCGTGCCGAGGTGCCGCAGGGCCAAGGCCTGGACGAGGTGCTCGAAGCGGGCGTTGCCGAGTCTGGTGAGGTCGTATGTCACGCCTCGAAGATTAGACGCCGAGCCGTGCTCTAAGAGGCCTCCGCGCCGC